>CAYULH010000010.1:23436-65773 GCA_964445645.1 uncultured Aureispira sp.
AATTTATACACCTACAATCATCACCCTCGCTACTTGGTCAACCAGTTTGGCTTACGCAATCGAATGGCTATCCTGAGCGAGACCTTTGCCCATGATAAATTTTATCATCGTATCAATTCGGCACATAAATTTGTCCTTGAAATTCTCCGTTATACCAATCAACACGCTGCCACCATTCGCCAAATCAACCGCACTAGTGAGGCCGCTACCATTGCCCAAGTAAAAACAGAAGCTGGCCGCCTCAAAAAAGGGGTACGTTTCAAGAAAGTACCCGAAAAAAAGCCCATCACCTTGAGAACGTACAACTACCTAAGCTATCAAGATTCTACCCAAAAAACACGCTATGTACGCACGCATGAGATTATTGAAGTAGAGGGCGTAAAAAACTACAGTGCCTTTGAACCGATTGTGTATGCCACGCTACCCAAGGCGTATGTATTGCCACCCAATTTGGCTTATTTAGTGCCTCATTTACAATTGCTTGGCATTCGCATTGATACCTTGCCAACTGCTCAAACCTTCCAAGGGGAGCAATTCAAGGTGCGGCAGTTGCAATTGGGCAAGGAAGCCTTTGAACATCATTTTATGGTGACTTTATCGGGGAGTTTTGAGGCTGCCGAGCAGCAATTTGAGGCAGGGAGTTTTTATATTGCTATGGAGCAGCCTTTGGCGAATTTGATTTTTTATTTGCTGGAGCCACAATCGGATGACGGGCTGGTAACTTGGAATTTTTTGGATAAGCCTTTGTATGAATTGGGCGTGCTGGAAGGGCCAGTGGTGTTTCCTATTTTTAAGGTTTTTTAAGGGGTTTTATGGCTTTGGTTTATTTGCAGCCTTCGAGAAAGGTTATCTACATTGGTAAAAAGAATCAAGGAATACTTTATTGGTTGTACTCTTTGAGTAGTTCTTCCGTTAGTCTTTGTTTATAATCTAAATTCTCATTAGTCTTGATAATGCCTCTTAATCGTTGAACTCTGGGGGACTGCTTGGTCAGGGCTATTGCCTTTTTACTGTTGGCTTGCTCTTTTGCATTTGTGTGCGTTGATTTTTTCATTTTGGTTGGTTTGTTTTTTAAAATTTATACCATATACTTAACAAAAATCTCTGCTAGTCGTGGATGATACGTTTCCTTCAAAGTCGTTCTTATTTTTTCTTTTATTTGTGGAACTTGTCCAAAACGTTTTAGCATAACCTCATGATCGAATAGTAGTATCCATTCAGGTTTGAACTTTGAATAATCAAAAGTATCTAAAGTAATTAGCCATTTCTGCCAGTCACATAGTTTTGTAAGTTGTTTGATTCTAGGATCATCAGTATTGATGTCTAAACAATAGATGAGCAAAGCAAAATTAAGAAAGTAAACGTTATTCAATTCAGGTTTTCCTTTCCATAATTTATAGCTTCCATCTCCTTTTGCATTGTTGATGTATTGTATATGCTTACTAAAATAGTCTCTGAAATCTATGTCTATAACTTCTTCAAAAAGCAGACTTCTATATAATCTAGGATTAAACGCTGCATCAAGTTCTTCAAAGAATGCTTTCTCTAATATTGCCTTATTGGGAGCATCTGATATACCCCAAAACAATGGTAAGTTACTATAATTACGTCTGTTTTCTTTACTATTCAGAATGGCTTTTTGTGTGAAAATTGGGTCTGTTAACTGAAATCCAGTATGAAAGTTCTTTAAAGCATCGCATATTGATTGAATCAAATTGTCATTATTTAACTTTTGCTTCTTAAA
This sequence comes from uncultured Aureispira sp., assembly GCA_964445645.1. Lineage (GTDB taxonomy): Bacteria > Bacteroidota > Bacteroidia > Chitinophagales > Saprospiraceae > Aureispira. Next base: position 25,181 of record CAYULH010000010.1, read on the forward strand.
TGTCAATTTTAGAATCACAACCAGCTCATTTGGTAGAAAACAACTCCCATGCCGTACAATAAATAGTGAAAAGTTTTTTAATAGAGCAGAATGAAGTGTTTGATCCACTTTTAAAAAATTGATCAATGTTGGGATAAATGTTCTGCACTCTTCTTCTTCCAGTTCTGTTCTACTCAATAAGAAGAATAAATTATCAAAAATATTTATATAGATTTTTTTAAAATAACAATTAGTTAATACTTGAATTAAAGCTCCATTTGCTGTAGGCTCCCACCAGAATTTTTCCCCATGATTTGATTGCAAAAAATTCTTTGTTTTCTCCAATAAGTCATTTTTAGCTGTTTCTGAAAGATGAATTTCATTTATTTTGTAGTCTTTGAACAACTTCTTTACAGTACTTGGAAAAAGATCAAAAATTATAATATTGATATGATACACCTCAAGCTTTTCCAAACGAGCATAATAACCTTCTTTTATGGAATAACTTATTAAATAGCCTCTTAATACCTTCTCACATACTTTTTTGTATTGTGTAAATTCTGCTCCCAAAAGGTAATTACTAGAATAATGCTGCAAAAATGCAGCTAAAGGCTGGTTAAGTCCAAAGGTATAATTGGGAAATATGCCTCTACTATTTCTCTCAAAGGAAGCCTTTGCTTTTTTTAATCCTGTTATTTTTTCTTCAATAGTTTCCTCTGCCTTTCTTCTAATTTTTTCATCTTTTATATCAATTAGCACTCTTCTCCTATCAGGGTCTACTAGATCCAATTCATGCAAAATTAAATCCAAATCAATAGACCTGATAGATTCCATTACCTCTTCTTTGTCGTCTAAGTCATAGTTATGTTCCATTCGATTATGGAGCCTAAATAAATTGTACTTAGCCAAGAAATAAAGCAACTCATTCTTTCCCTTTTCTTGCTCTGCAATTTTTTGATAAATTAAATAACTTGTTTTAAAATCGTTGGTACCAAAAACCTGATGAAAATAGGCTGATTCAAGTGTATTGTGGTCAACACGCCCTTCTCTGCTTTTGAGAGTCTTTAGAACAGCAGCAAAATCAAGTCGATAATAACAACATTTTAAACAATTACAAACTTGGCCATTTTTCCGAAAATCTATTGAAAATTCTCTTAGTTGTTCGGCATGGTCTCGTAACTCATCTCTTAAGTTATCTTCGTGCTTAATCGATTGTTTTACCTTATTGACATCCTCATAACACTTTATACGAAAAACTAAACAATCATTTAATCTTTTGATGATAAACTCCAATTTGTCCCTATACTCAACAACTTGCTTTTTTTGCAATTCTGCTTCAAGCTCTTCCTGAATTATTAGCGTCCCAGGCTGCACCTCTATCCTACTAAAAAGGCTAAAAATTTCATCTTCTGCCGATGACAGACAAAACTCAGAATAATGCCAAACATACTTATCTATATTACTGAATGGTCGAGCATTTGCCAAAATATTAGGGTCTACATACGAGAGTCCCTCAAACTTTTTTAGCAGATGATATATTTGGTCAAGTATATGTAATGATTGATTAGTCTTTTTTTGATAATTAGCCTCTTTATTTTTCTTGATTAATCGTTCTAACCTTGAAGTGCCATTTTCAGTAAGTAACATTTCTTTTTGTAACAAAAAGAAAAACCTTTTCAGCTCTAATTCATCATGTAATTTTTCTAAATGAAATACTTCATACTTTGTTAGGTCATCAGCTTGATATAGTCTTATTTCTATAAAATTAGATACAATTACCCATCTACATTTGTCACCATATTTAGGCGCATACGAAAACGCTTGTTCTACAGGTGTTCGTTTATCATTGGATCTATTTTGCTTTTTATCCAAGTCTGTATTGGCATCCTTTAATTCAATAATGCCATACACCCCTCGTGCCAATTCCTCCTTTAATTTGAAATATCCAATTGCACCATCAGGCTTTTGGCCGTCAACAATAGTCTTTAGTTCTTTCTCAAGATTCCAGCAATTATAATTACGATAATTGAAACCTAAAATATCACCAAATATATCATTAATAAAATCTGTTCCAATTGCAGTTTCATTACTGTTCTCTAGCTTCCCCAATTTAAATGATTGAATCCAATCATTTAAAATTTCTTTCTTTGATACAAGTCCATCAATATTGCTAAGTCGAAAATATTTGAGCTGCTCATTCAAAAAATCTTCCTCAAAAATAGATTTGCCTTTCATTAACTGTTTTTATTAATTTTACCTCTACACAAATAGTATAATACAAAAAAATACCCATACTACTAAACAATCGACTATTTCTACCCTTCCCAACCTAACCACTCCTCTTTTCCCCTTTCAGCACATATACAGTAGCCCTTCCTTTGCCCAGTTTTTTATTATGACTTCATTCGTCATTGTTGATCCTTGAATTCTTGTAGAAGAACCAATACTTTCAATGGTTGCCATCTGCTTTAATCCCTTCAAATAAATTGATTATCTTACTTCTAAACCAGTCCTTAAGTCGTCTTAAAATCAAATTTTAATTTAGCTTCCATTTATTAAATTATTTGATTTGTATTCGCTTTGTATTTGATTCAAAGATAGAACATTCATTTCAATTTATTCGATTCGTATTCGCTTCGTATTTGATTCTACCTACAAACCAATAAAACCCACTGCCAATTTAAATCGCCCACCTCAACTTGGCACTACCCTTGCATTCCTACCAAACAGATTCTCACTATTATTCCACACAAAACAAGAGGATTGTGTACTTTTGCAATTCAATTTACTTCAACGGAACTATTTTATTGATAAATATGAAATTATTATTATTAACATTATTACTACTATCGACTAGTTGTTTTGTACAGGCCCAAGACATGGCCGGCACCTGGTCGGGCTATATGGACCAAAGTACGGGTGCTTCCAAAACAGCAGGTTATAACATTTATTGGGAAAAAGGCATTTGGAAAGAAGGGATGCCCACGCACCAGATGACCATAACAATGGTGTACAATGAAGAATTGGATAATTATACAGGCGAATACTACATCTGTGAAACCTTGCAGAAAGCACATTATGGCCGTTTTGCCTTGGTGGCGACGTATAAAAACAACAAACTGACTTACGAAACACCAACTAAGCTCTTTGAAGTGAAGAACAGCCTGAATGTGGGCTTTTGTTTTAGTGGGGCGACTTTGACAAGGTCGGAGGATGAATATTATGAATACCTCAAAGGTACTTGGAAGGGTTGGGACAAACAGAAAAGAAGCTGTGCATCGGGTCAAGCTGTATTGCGCCGCCTCAAAGACCCCAATAAGCTGCCTCCGCCCCCTACACCAGAAACACCTGAGACTCCAGAAACGCCCCAAACACCTGAAAAGCCTACAATAACACAAACAGTTCCCAAAAACACCACACTCGATCATTACGAAAATCGCTCAAAGGTAATGAAGGAGCTGATGACGGTAAGCAAGGATTCTATTACGGTAGATGTTTGGGATGGCAATAGAGAGGATGGGGATATTATTTCCTTGGTTTTTAATGGAAAAGTATTGCTAGAAAAGCATGTGCTGACCAAAAGCAAAAAAAGCTTTAGGGTGGCCTTGCAGAAAGGGCAAAATGTATTGACCTTGATTGCACACAACTTGGGCGATATTCCGCCCAATACGGCCGCCTTGGAGGTGGAACGCAACGAGGGGCGCAAAAAAATAACGCTTTCTTCAGATATGTTGAAAAGTGAGTCTATTTTGATTATGAAAGAATAATATGAGCCGAAAACCAGACCCTATACGCCTATTGTTTGTATGCAGCCAAAACAAGTGGCGAAGCCGCACGGCAGAACATATTTTTAAGAATAGAACGGGTTGGAGTGTGCGGTCGGCAGGCACCGACAGAGCGGCCAGAGTGCGCCTCAATGCCAATCATGTCAATTGGGCGGAGGTTATTTTTGTAATGGAGGACAAGCACAAGAAACGCATCCAACAGCATTTTAGACCGCAGCTCAAAGAGCAAGAAATCATTGTGTTGGGTATTCCTGATGAATATCAATACTTGGATCCTGAATTGATAGAGATTTTGGAAGAATCGGTCAATTATTACCTAGAAGATGAAAGTGAGTAATAATTGTATAAAACCAGCCACCATTCCCAATAAGGCTCCTGTCAGAATGAGTTTCCATTCGTCCTCTTGAAACACAGGGCGCAAAAAATTTACAAATTCATCGGGGGGCAGCTTGCTCATGCGTGTGTACATGGTATCTTCAATGTCCAATGCTTGTTTGGCATAATCAAACACAACGTGTACTTGCTCGGGGGCAGCTTCTACAAAACGACGCACAGCCACCTCCTTGATTTTATCATAGGTATCGGTGCCAGAGGTCAACTTAATAACAGAGCTGTTAAAGCCTGCTGCTTTGTCTATGCCTTCTTGCGAGTGTCGGGCAATGATGTCGGCCAATCGGTCGGCGCCTGCTCCACCAAACATCTGATTGAACACATTATCCATGGTCATCACATTCTCAGAAACCAATCGGGCGTAGCCCTCCGAAACTTCTTTTTGGCGTTTGATAAAAAGACCTTGGATTTGGAAGCCCAAGAAATTGATGGGGTTGGTGGGCGAAAAAATCATGCGTAAGGCCAAAATATTGGTGAGCCATCCTACCACCAATCCGCCTACGGGCAATTGCCAAGGTGCGCCCCAATACACCCACAATATCGCTTGCAGCACGCCAAAAATAAACCCAAACACAAATCCAGAGCGTTCGATAAAGGTAAATTCCTTGTCGCCCACTTCCAGAAAGATTCTATTGAGCAAGACTTTGTTCTGTGTTAGGTGATTGACAGCCATCGCCTTGAGATCAAACACATCTGTGATATTGCTCTTGACATCTTCCATGATTTCCTCAATCACAGAAGGGATTTCCTCGGCTGCTCGGGCATAAATTTTTTCTTTGCGCTGTCTGGAGAATAGCTTCCACATAGGCACATGCTCTGCCATGACCTCATCAATAATATCCTTGGACAAACGCAGGATGTGTGGCTCCATTTGCTGGGCAACGACAGCCGGCTCTATTCTGCCAAACTGGTCTTCTACATCAATCAACTTGGTGGTAATCATATCGGTAGCCTTGCCAGCCATGTGTTCGGCCTTGGAAGGGATAATGCCCTGCCAACCCAATGCAGGCAGACCACCCCAACCCACGGCTTTTACGCCCTTGACCTCAAATCCCACAAATTCTAATGGATAAAATGTCATTCGCAAGGCCAAGACATTGGTAGCCCACCCAATAAACGCCGAGATAAAGGGTAGAATAACAATATCAATATTTGCAAGTATCCAAGTTGTCACGTTCATTTATTAAGCTTCTTCTTCTGTTTCTTTTATCAACGCCACTAGCTCTCCAATAGCCATTGCAATATTTTCTCTTACCTCCAAAATACTTGCCTCCATCATGTAACAAGGTGCCGTTACAATTTTATTGGTATGATCCACAATCACCTCTTCTACGGTAGCCATGCTTACCATTGCGCCCAATTCGCCCATTCCTTGGCTGATGCCTTCTATATCATAAGGTGATGGGGCCTCGGTAGAACCTACCGTCAAACTAGCATGAATGCCTGCCTCTTCTAGTGCTTTGGCTATCACAGTAGGACCCATGCACAAGCCCGCTATAGGTTTGCCTGCTTTTACGAAATTGATAATCAACTCCTTTACAGCAGGCTTAATGGCACCAGCAGCCCCTTCCAAAGCCCATTTATTGAGGTTTTTGGCAGCACCAAAGCCCCCTGGTATAACCAAGCCATCAAAATCTGCTACTTGAACCGTGGCTAAATCCTGAACCGCTCCTCTAGCAATACGTGCCGCTTCTACCATTACATTGCGTTCCTCTGGCATCTCCTCACCTGTTAGGTGATTCACAACATGGTGTTGGGGTTCGTTGGGCGCAATGCACTGTGCTTGCGCTCCAAACTCTTCTAATGCCAACAAAGTGAAGACCGCTTCATGAATTTCGGAGCCATCATATACGCCACTTCCAGCCAATAATACTGCAATTTTCATTGTTTGTTTCCTTTAAATATTTGTTCTGTAATGGTAGAATAATAATGTTTGTTGTATGGTATAACTCAAAAGTACAAAAAGCCTTTGGAAGCTATACTTTGCATTGCTTGTAAGATAGCATTAAAAGCTATTTTTCTTAAAAAAAGTAGTATACAATTGTAATTACTCTATGAATTTTTAGTTCAAAAAAACAGGCACTTGAAAAAATCAAATGCCTGTGTAAATAATATTTTTATGTCAGTAGATTGCTAGAACTGTATTCTATAAAATACATTCGGAATAAATCCAAATTGTTGGCTTGTAGCCGCCATTCTCAAATCAGGGTCGTAGTACACTTGTCTAGGATTGGCAATATTGGCTACATTAATTAAGTCTACAAAGAAATAATGAGAGACCTTTTTGCTATTGAGGCGTGCTCCTACTTTTAAATCAATTCTGGTGTAGGGGCCTAAACGCAAGCTATTGGTTTGTGTATCATCGTACACGGTTCCGCCTTGCTGCTCCGACTGTCCTAATAAAAGTGGTGTGTAGGGCGTTCCTCCTGTATGGATGGCACGCAAATCTACTGTAAAGGCATTGCGTTTTTTGGGGCCCATTTTGAACTCCTTTCCTACTACCAACTTGGTCATGTATTGAATGTCAAACGAGGTATTGCGCCACACGCCATCACTAGCCTGATACAAAGAACGGAAATAAGAACCCGATACAATTCCGTAGTAGCCTTGGCTCAAGAATTTTTCAAAACTCAACTCCCCTCCTGCATTAAACGATACGCCATCGCTCACTAAATTCACTCGTTGAGGGGTTTCATATACACCATAATTGATAAGCGAGAAGCTGCTTGGCAATTGATCTACAGGAATATTGGTATTGTATTGCCCATAAGCATTGACCTTCATGGCCCATTGCTCTGCAAAATACAAGTTGTAGGATAAAACTACTTGTTGGCTGTTTAGCAATCCAAACTCACGATTGCTGTTGTTATACCCTGTTTGTGTGCCGTCTCGCTGCACGTGAAACAAGACAGAAAAAGGCTGTAAACGGCTGTGCCAGCCATATCCAAAGCTCAGTTTGTGGCGACGACCCAAGAACCAATTAAAGGCAAGACGAGGTTCTACCGACCATGACTGGTTGTTGAGGCTAAAATACTGCCCGTGTACGCCTATATTCATAATAACACGAGGAGTAATTTTGAACTTGGCTTGTATAAACCCACCCGTATGAATCAGAAAATCATCCGAAAAATACACCTGTTCGCGGCGGAATAAGTTTTGCTCATCAATATCCAATAAGAAAGCATAGCCATAGATACCAGCACGAGTAGTCAAACGAGGATTCCATTTGCTATTAAAGGTAGAACTCAAGCCTATTCTGTTTCGCATAGAACGAGCTTGGTAATAAGCTAATTTTACATTATTGGTAGTTATGGAGTCTTTGTCAGATTCATAATTCTCAAACAAATAAGAAACGGTAGTTTTTAGGTAGTTTTTTTCGCCAATAAACTTCTTGTGTGTTAGTCCTGCCAATCCCATTTGTGTACGGGTATAAACATCTACATTCTTCAGTGCAAAAATATCAGAAGCCAAATATTTATTAGCCAAAAAATTTACATCAGAAACCCCTCCGACAGCAAACAGGGAGAAATCGCCTGCATTTTTGGTAGGTATATTGATTTTTAAATTCAAATCTTGATAATTAGGGCTAGAATTGCTACTGGTGTTGACTCCAATTGCTTGAAGAAACTGTATAACGGAGTAACGATAACTCAAAATAAAAGAAGCTCCACCTTTCTTGATGGGGCCTTCTAGCATCAGTTCTGCTCCCAACAAACTGATTTCACCTGTAAACTCTAATTTTTCATTGTTGCCTGTACGTGTATGAATATCAAAAATACCCGAAAAGGCATTGCTGTATTCTGCCGAAAATGCGCCCGTAAGAAAATCTGCTCTATCCAACAAATTGGTGTTTAGAATAGGGAAAATTGCTCCTGTATTGCCCAAACGAGCCAAATGATTGGGGTTATCTACAGGCACACCGTCAATTTGCCAGCGTATTCCAAATGGACTATTGCCTCGAACAACAATATAGTTTTGAGGGTCGTCTATATTATACGCTCCTGCAAAATTGGAGGCAGCTCTAGCTGGATCTTCCAAACTTCCCGGGTAGCGATTCACTTCCTCAAATTCAATAGACCGATAACTAACACTGTTCATGTCATTTACAGGATCTAATTTGCTGTTGCGAATGCGCCTGCGATCTTTTTGTGCCAAATCAACAGCAGGGTCAAGTTTTTCAGCTTCAAATTCTTCTTCTAATTCCACGGTCAATACCACCTCTTTTCCTGCTCCTACCAATACATTCTCAATGTGTCCATAGTATTCATGCCGTTCTACCCTAATTCTCTGGCGACCAACAGGTACATTTTGTAATTCAAACCGTCCATATTCATCCGTAACTGTACTAATTATAGGGGAATGATTAAGCAACTCAACAGTAGCATAAATTAAAGGGGTATTAGAGGCTTGGTCGACAACAGCCCCTCTAACAGACTGTCCTTGGCGGGTTGTTTGGAAGGCATAATTTCCATCTTGAGCTTGGATAACTACACACTGCCATAATAGCAAAAAGCATATACAACCATACTGTAGGAATATTTTCATAAGAGAACTCCTTTTGGTGATTGACAATAATAAGTTGAGGTAAAAACTGATTGAAAACATTGAACAAAAACACTTTTGTTTTAACGGGAATAGAGTTCTTTGAGTGGTATTTGGTAAATCAGGTGTCAGTGCATTATTAACTTGATATTAATATACAGTTTTTCGGCAAAACTAAGGCTTCTAACAAGAACTTTTTTAAACTTAAAGCATTAAAATAGTTCAATATCAATGTTGTATTATTATAGAAACACTGCATTAATATTACAAACAATTGATTCCCAAACCATTGCCTACACTTATGGCATGGCTCTACTTCTAATTTTTTTTATTTTAATTTTAATTTCTTTTTTTGAATACTAAACACTCAAAAACAACTTAATAGTTGTAATAAAAAATTCAACTACTATATTTAACCAAGAAATAAGGCTCCTCCACAATGCAAAACAACTCGTAAGTTAGGGCGAAAACTTACAAGTTGTTTTGTAGAAAATTTATATTTTATGACAAATAGTTTTTCGCTAAAGCGACAATATATAATTTTTTTTTACACTAATTAAACAATTTAGAAAATTAATTTTTTACTACTTCAAGCTCCCATACAAACGCAATTTCCAGTAATCTGTTAAGAAAATATTGTGCGGATCTCTTTGCTCTCTCAATTCCAAAAATTCCTTCATTTTGGGTAGTTGCGTTTCATAATAACTGGCCCAATCCTTAAAGTCATAATCAGGCACAAACTTACCCCAATGCAAACGGAAAGGAATGTTATTATCTCTAAATAATTTCCAAAATTGGTCATAATACTCGCCTCTACCATTGGGCGTTCCAGTATTGGCGGTATACCAAAATAAATCTACCCGAATGGTGCCATCCTTAAATTCATCCTCTCCATTGGTATAGCCTTGGTGCATCCAATAAGAAGTAGGATGCCCTGCATACAATTCATTAGAGAACGCCCCTGTGGCACTGTAGCCATTCTTCTTGTAATGGTCATTGAGCAAATTCATTACTTGCTGGGTATACTGAATAGGAATCCAAATTTCTGTAAACTCTGTCCCCATCATAATATCATCCACTTCATTGTCCATAGGCAAGCTTCGGTAATAATAATCATAAAACTCTTTGATTGGATTCTTATCTGAAGAAAGTGGTTGGATAAGGTTGATGATAACGGGCAGTAATGCTTTGGTAATAGGCTTGAAAATAATAAACAGTACAATTGGGATAAAAAACACCACACCCAACACCAAGGTTACCAAAAAAGAAGCAAGAGCAGCCAATACATGCCCAATACTCTGGCTCCATTCACGCGCCATAACGGTGGCAAAACGAACAAAGTCACGATAAATATTAGCCAGTGTTTGTATGATGCCTTTGATGCCCAAAATACTGTACAAAATGGCCGCTCCCATCTGCTCCAGATTAGAGACAAAGCCATTGGGCGAAAACTCATGATAAGGTGTAGGCGTTTCAGGGGCATCATAAGTACGTTCGGCCGACCATGTCACAATTCTATTGGAGCCTTTCTGTGGCCACCACATAATTCGGGTGTAAGGTGTTTCCTTAAAAAAGGTTTCTAAACTCGGTTTTCCATTGCTGCCATCCCCAAACAAATCAATCTGGCACTTATCAAGAGCAGTAGGTGTGGTTTCTTCTTGGCCTTTGATGTAGTAACGTGGGCTGAGTTTGAATCTAATCTTGGTAATAATACCCAACACCCCCAACGAAGAACCCAAAGCATAAAACTCGGGGTCTTTTCCTTTCTCTATCCATTGCACATTCCCCATTCCATCAATAACCCGAAACGCCTCTATATTCTTAATCAAATCATAGGTAGTCGTTCCGCCAGCAGAACCCGTCATCATAAACCCACTGATAGTTTGGTGGGTAATGCCGCCCAAATCCTCCAAGGCCCAACCCTTGTTCCAAATCTTATACAAAAAACTGTCTTCCAAGGTAGAAACACCCGGATTGGCCCCCAAATTAATCCCTGCTTCTGCCTCTACAATTCCATCCTTCTCACTAATCCAATTCATTCGTTTCATACGATCCAACGAAATATTTAGATTGGAGCCATTAGGTGGGGTTTGTTCCGAAACTTTGTTGGGAACAGGAGGGCTGCCCTCTGCTGAGTCGGTATAAATAGCTTGCGCTACCGAGTGAGCAGAACCTCTACAACGCACCTGCAAACGATCATTGTATGCTTTTTGGACCAAAGCAACCAATTCATCTTCTGTTCTGGGATGATAATAACCATCAATTGCCAATGACATACCATCTACGTGCATCTGATCTCTGTATTGTAAATACAGCACCATCTTACCAATCACATACATGCCCAATACGACACCTGAGATGATAGAAATAGCAATAGAATACAAGGCCACTATCTCCCAAGTAGGGGCATGACGCTCAAAACTCTGAAAAATCAATTGGCACTCAAATAAGAAAAAAACCAAATTTACCGCCACACCCGATAGCATCAAGGCAATGTAGGAGCGTAACCTAATGGGCGAAAAACGCCACAAGCCATACCACACCATCAAGCCATTGAACAAGGTCATAGATACATCAAACAAGTGAAACGTAACAATACAACCCACCCCACCTTCATCACAAGAAGTCCAAGGGTGTCCAATAATAGCTGGTAGATGTGCTGCTGCTATGCCGTAAATAATAACCGCAAAAGTCAGGTAACAATAAAAGTTGACCCACCACTTGACTTGCTGCCAAGTGAGCATATAATTAGGCAAATTCATACAATACAAATTTTAAGGAATGAGGAATGAGATAAAGTTATAAGTTAATCGAACTTTATCTTCTATTCTGTGTTACACAAAGTTTTTTTTTATTTACCTATTTTTATAGCGTATTTGTACGGGAATTTTTAAATCAGGTAAAAATACTTATTGCACTTTTTCACGTCTAAAATAAAACTACTCTAGCGTACCCATTATTTATTTTTAAGACTTTCTTAAGCTATTTTTTTTGAGAAATAACAGCTGCAACTGCTTTTAGTAAAGTACCTTATTTTTATTTTTACTAGAGAATAATTGTTTTTTGTCTTTGATAACTAGGCAACTTCTTTTCATTTTTGTATTCGTCATACTGCTGTTTGTTCGGGCAAACAAACAATGGGATGTCCTACTCTATTCTCTACCGCTATCATAACAAGCCTACAAAGGACTTTTTTACGAACACAAAAAAGTTGACTGGTTATGATTAAATACCTTTTATTATGCTGCTTACTGTGTGGCAGCACCTCTCTATGGGCACAAACCACAGGAGGTTTATACGGAAAAATCACAGACAAAGCTACCGACGAGAGCCTTATTGGGGTCAATATTGTATTGATGGATGGTGAGGTGCAAGTAGCCGTGGCAACCACCGACTATTCGGGCAATTACAACTTCTCTAATGTACCAGCAGGCAGCTATTTACTAGTGGCTATGTACATCAGCTATCCCGATGCTCGATTCAGTGAGTTGACCATCTCTGCCGATGAAGAACGAAGGTTTGATATTGTGATGTCGGCATCTGTTGACGTACCTATTGTTGATGTTCGCGCCAAGCGCAAAATTGTAGACCCCACCAAACCCCAAGTGACCAAAAGAGATGCTTCTTTTATCCAAAACAACCCAGAACGGGGTCTCATTTCTGCCATCACTAGTACCACAGGCATTGGTACCCCCGATGAGGGCGAAGCCTTTAGCTCTTCGGGCAGCCGTGTATCGAGCAATATTGTCATGATCAATGGCGTGCCTGTACTCAATCCTAATACGATCCCTCTGGCAGACCTAGAAGTATTAGAAGTACAAGTAATGACCAGTGGTATTCCTGCTCGTTATGGGGATGCAACTGGTTCGGTGACCAATATTGTTACCAAAGGCCCTTCTACTCAGTTTAATGGTGGCATACAGTTAGAAAGTTCTCAGTTCTTGGATAATTTTGGTGCCAATACTGTCAATGCTTTTCTATCAGGCCCTATTATTGCCAAACCTATTATCAATGCCTTGGGAGACACCCTAAAACGCAAGGGCAAAGTGGTAAAATCCAGTATTCTGGGTTATCGCTTTTCGGGAGCTTATTTTACCACACAAGACAATCGCCCCTCGGCTCTGAGCACCTTTAAGTTGAGCGACAACAAATTGGCCGAAATATTGGCCAACCCACTTATGCGTAGTGTGGGCGAAGGCAACGGCGTGGTATTTACCTCCGATTTCTTGGAACAACAAGACCTAGAGGCCACCAATGTGCGCTCCAATGCACGCAATTCTTCGGCTAATTTTACCACCACACTAGAATTCAAGCCCAGCCCCGATTTCTTCCTTGCAGTGGGCGCAGAAGGGCAATTTCAGTGGGGCAAGGCGGCTTCTGTACAAAACCAGTTGTTCAATTATAATTTTAATCCCGACCAACGCAGCAACAACTTAAACCTCACCGTACGGTTTAGGCATGTTGTGTCTAGTACAGAAGTAGGCCACGACACCAGCCAACCAAAAGAACGCCTCATGCCTGTGTTCCAAAACTTGAGTTATCAGCTCACAGGTAGCTATACCCAAAGCACCTTCACCTCCAAAGATCCACGTTACAACGATTATTGGGAATATGGCTATGTGGGCAAATTTCACGAAAGTAGACGACCTGTTATTGATGTATTGGTCGAAAATCCTATTCTCAATTCTCAAGGCGATACCATTGGCTATCAGCCGCAAATGGGTCATGCTGCTTTTCTCAATTCCTTTGATGCTTATGAACCCAATTGGGACATCAATCCGGGTTTGGCCGCTTACAACCAGTTGATTCCTGCACCTTCTGATTGGAGAAACCCCAGCCTATTTGACCCCAATGCGCCCACCTCGCTCAATGATATGGAGATTGTTAATGGTTTGATTAATAACAATAGAAGTAGTGTCTATGGCCTGTTCAATGCACCACACCTTACCGAAGAGGGCTTTACCAAAACCAGCAACAATCAAATCCGTGCCAGTGTACAAACCAATTTTGAATTGTACACCAATCAGCGTTCGGGCAATCCTATGCGCCACAAAATCGAAGTGGGCGGCGTATTTGAGCAGCGCATTCAGCGTCGTTACAACATCAATCCTTTTGATTTGTGGAACTTGGCTTATCAATCGGCCAACAACCACTTATCCAATGCCACCGACCCCAATCGGCCAACAGGCGAAACCTACTATGATCCCAACTTGGGCCGTAGCTTCGATTTGTACGATGCGCTCATCAGCACGGATGCAGAGGGCAATGAAGTGCCCATGTCCAATTTTGGCACCAACTTGCGTCAAGCCTTGGGCTTGGGCAAGCGCGATTGGATTGCGGTGCATGAGCTTACTCCCGACCAAATGGATCTACAGTGGTTTGAGCCTTCTACGCTTATCACAGGGCAGCAACGGGTGATTGGCTACTTTGGCTACGACTACTTGGGCAATCCATTGGGAAACAATGTGACTTTTAATGACTTTTTCTTTGAAACCAATGAAAATGGCGTTAAAACGCGTCCAGTGGCAGCCTTTCAGCCTATTTATGCGGCTGGCTACATCCAAGACCAATTTATTTACAAAGATGTGGTTTTTAATATTGGGGTGCGTTTTGATAGTTATGATGCCAATACCAAAGTGCTGAAAGATCCCTACAGTATTACAGGCTATGAAACGGCAGCAGAGTTTGAAAGTGATAATTCTATTTATAACAAAGGAAAAGAACCCAGTTATCAACGTCCTGCCAATATTGGGGATGATTTTGCGGTTTATGTGAGTGAGAACAGCCCCGATGCCAATGTAGTGGGCTATAGAGATGGAAGCCAATGGTACAATGCGGCTGGTTTGCCCATTAATAGTCCTTCTGAATTGGGGGCAACCACCCTGCCGGCACTCAAGGGATTCAGCACCTCCGAAATTGACCCTCAGGGGGAAAATTACAATCCCAATCAGGCTTTTGAAGATTACCAACCTACGGTAATTGTTATGCCTCGTATCTCGTTCTCCTTCCCCATTAGCCCAACGTCTAATTTTTATGCTAATTATGATATTCTATCCCAACGGCCGCCTGTAGGAGCTTTTTCTTCTGCTTATGATTATTATAATTTTAGGGCATTGACCACCAATGGCAACCGAAGAATCAACAACTCTGGCCTACGCCCTGAACGCACCATCAATTATGAGGTGGGTTTCCAGCAAGCCCTGACCGATTTTTCTAAGATAACCTTGGCATTGGTCTACAAGGAGGAACGTGATTTGATCCAATTGCGGGAGTATGTGGGGGCTTATCCCAATACTTACACCACCTTCGGAAATGATGATTTCTCTACCACCAAAATCTTCAAATTGGAATACGAAACCTTCCGCATGAAGGGCTTGCGTATTATCGCCAATTATGCTTTGCAATTCTCAGAAGGAACAGGCTCTAACCCCACTTCCTCGGCAGGTGTAGCAGCACAAGAATTGAAGTATGTTTTTGCCTTGGATTTTGACCAACGCCATACCTTTTATGCCAATTTGGATTATCGTTTTGGGACGGGCGACAAATACTTTGGGCCTAAGCTTGGCGAATTTGAGTTGTTTGGTAATATGGGTTTTAGTTTTGTGGTCAATGCCAATTCGGGCCGCCCCTATACCCGCAAACAAATTGCTGGTGGCATTGATGGCAGCTTCCATGGTGGCGTAGCCGGTGATGGCAGCTTTCAAGATCGCCTTACGGTTGGCTCTATCAATGGTGCTCGTATGCCTTGGAACTTCCGCATGGGCATCAAAATTGACCGCAATTTTATTATTGGCAAAAACAGCAACAACCCACTGATGGCCAATGTATTTTTGCGTATTAGCAACATTCTTAATACACAAAATGTACTGGCCGTGTATGCCGCTACAGGCTCGCCTACAGATGATGGGTTCTTGACCAGCGAAAATGGCCCCGGTCCAGGTTTTGCTGCCTCTCAAGCCGATTCTTATGAACTGCTGTATGGCTTACGCAACAATAATCCGTACAATATTTCTCGCCCTCGACGTATTTTCTTGGGTTTGAATGTTTCTTTTTAGGGTGATGTGATGGAAGTGGGGGGCAATGTGACGGAAGTGGGGGGCAATGCTATTGCCCCCTACTTCCGTCTGCTCCAAAGCAAGAGCCCCAAAACATGCACCGTCATAATCATTAAAACAACCAACACCAGCACCACATCACGCCCTTGCTTGCCCACAAGCCCATCCAAAAAATGATACTCATGCAGCATCCTAAAACTAAAGTCCTCTGCTCGTTTGTTCTCACCTAGCACAGCAGCTATATCCCCCGTGCTAGGCTCTACATAAACCGAATGCCGCTGATGTGTCTTATAGTTTACTTGACGCACAGGAAGGCGTTTATAAATGGCACGATACTCTCCCCCAAATGCTACAATTTCTTCTGTATTAACCACCTCTGAATCGGGTAATTGGGTATACAATTTGGATTGTGCCAAGGCATATCGTTCATCGCCCTGACTGATGCGCTCTAGGTTTTTGGTATTAAAATAAGCGGCTGGTTCGTGCTGCAACAACCACTGTACCTGAAAAAAGGTTTGGCCTTCTAATTTTACCAAAGAGACACTGCCCACAGGGCGATCGGCAAACTTGGCTTTTAATATGGGCAATAAGGTCAAATCGGCAGCCGTATACAGCGGAGCAGGCACTGTTCTTAAGGGTTTGGCTTGCACCTTTGCCAAAGCATGATAGCCCCCACTAAACGTAAAGCCCAACATAGAGCAAGCCACCAAAAGCCCTATTCGCCGATGCCAAGTTCTAAGGCGGACACTCGACCCTTCTGCATTTAACTGGCTGCCAAACACAGCATAAATTAAGAAACCAAGCCCAGCAGCAAAGAACCCTGCCAACATAAACAACAATATCAATGACCGTTTGAGAACGGGCCAATCTTGCAAAAATGTCCAATGGTGCAACACATCAAACCACCTCATCCATTGCTTGTTTATAGTATTGTTCATCATCCCAAGTCTAGAACTTTCGGTAGAAACATACACCTCCATCCCATCCGACCGAGCAAAACGAACCTTATAAACAGGCAAAAACTGATGGATGGGTTTATATTCCTGTGTAAAAGCATCCACACGCTCCACCCCCACAATAGTGCTGCTAAAATCTCCCAAAAAATACCGAGCCAAAGACTTGGCATACAATTCATCTCCGCCTGCCAAAACCTCACCCGTCTGTTGATGAAAATACAAAGCCTCCTTTTTATCTCTAATTATTTGATAATAAGGTTCATCCTCATAAGTAATCCATCTGGTTTGCTTGAATCCATTCCGATACTGTTGATCCAAAATGGTTTTCAAACTTGGTGCTGTACTATCCACAGCAGGAGCTTGTAACTCCACAACAAGCTGTGCTGGCTTAATTTTGAAAAAGTTGGCAACAATAAGAGGTATTAGCCCACTGATGCACCAAACCAAGATGGGAATAGTGACCAAAAGCCCCAAACGATAATGCCATTTGTACAAAGTTTTCATTCGCAATAATTATTGATAGAATAACAGGGGTAAATTTGAGATTATTTCTACAATAAAGACCTAGTAAGGGTGTTTTTTTTCTGCCTTTACTAAAATTTAAACCAACACTCCTCACTTAAATAGTCTTAAAAATCTATTCTACAAGAGACCTAATTTTTTATTTTTTTATTTTTTCTTCACTGCACACACCAAAAATAAATAGGGCTGCATCTATACCAACAACGCAACCGTTAAGAGCTTTGTTGCTTTAGATAAAGTTGGTTCTTGTATAGCCTTTTTTGAGAAGATTATGGGCGTAGATTGGAAAAATAAATTAACTTTGGTGCAATTAGGTGCTTTGTTTAATTCATTTGATGAAGTACTCCTCACAAGTTATTTTGATTCATTGATTCCAATAGATTACATGCTATGAACTTTCCAGAAAATTTGAAGTATACCAAAGACCATGAATGGGTTCGTGTAGAAGGAGATGTGGCCTATGTAGGCATTACAGATTTTGCCCAAAGCGAGCTGGGTGATATTGTTTATATTGATATTGAAACAGAAGGAGAAACGCTCGAAAAAGAAGAAGTATTTGGCAGCATTGAAGCAGTAAAAACAGTATCTGATTTGTTCATGCCGGTATCTGGAACTATTCTAGAGTTTAATAGTGCATTGGAAGATGAAGCAGAAATAGTGAATGAAGATCCTTATGGCGCTGGTTGGATGGTCAAAATTAAAGTTAGTGACCTATCCGAACTAGATGAACTAATGGATTCAGAAGCCTACCAAGCAAGTGTTAGTGCTTAGGCGCATGGTATATTTCTTGCCAGCCGTAGGTTGGGCACTCTTAATTGCAAGCCTATCTACTACCTCTGCACTGCCGCCTATTCCTTGGGATTTTTTATCCCCCGATAAAATAGGCCACTTAGTTTTTTATGCTATTCTAACAGGCTTGCTAATCTGGGGAATGGCGCAAGGACAGTGGAGCACAAAACAATTTTCCAAAAAGATGCTGTTACTGGCTTTTGGAATGGCGAGTGCTTATGGTGCTTTTTTGGAGTTGGTACAGGCTAGTTTGCCCCATCGCCAATTTGACTATGCCGACATGCTGGCCAATTGTTTGGGAGCTTTATTGTGTATATTAATATACCAGTATCGTTACGCCAACCATTCTTGAAACAATATTTCCCTCTCAAAAAAAAGAGAGCGATCAAAGAAATAGTAAGACTAAGAAAACAAACTACTTTGGTAGCACTTCCGATTATTTATTAAATTGGTATTTTTTGTTATCTTAGAGCGTAGGTTTAATTCCCACCATCTGTGGGAAACTATAGAATGCAAACACTTATTTTTTAATTAAAAAGCATAGTATTATGTCAATCAATGGACTGCACTTTGGGACTATGTTTTTGTACGCGGGTCCACAGATTACAGCTGCCCAATTAGGACTGAGCTTGCTAGGCATTTTTGTCTTAGTAGCTGGTGGTGTAATGGGTTACAAGGCTTACTTGAAAAGTAAATCTCAGGAACTCATTAACAAGTACAAAGATAGCCCCGAAAGTCAAGCAACCCTAATCAGAAAGTACGATGAGGTCAATACCTTTAAACATCGTGGTACAGTTTCTAGACTAGGTGGTGTTCTTGCATTGTTGGGAATTTACCTGATAATCAACTGGACGGATGTGACTGTCACAGAAATGTTTGATTTCAGTGATATTCCTGATATTGAGGATATCATGACAGAGCCGCCTAACACGCCGCCTCAACCACCACCACCGCCACCGCCGCCACCACCACCGCCGCCGCCAGCTCAAATTGAAGAGACAGAGGAAGAGGTAGAGGAGGAAGAGCAGGAGAACCAAGAACTGGACGAAGAAGACGAGGTAACAGACACGCCTTCGGACTATGATGGCCCTTATGGCGATGGTCCAGCTCCAGAGCCAGAACCAGAACCTGCTCCAGAACCAGAGCCAGAACCAGAAATTTTTACAATTGTAGAGCAAATGCCTCGTTTCCCTGGTTGCGAAGACCAAGCGGGTGATAACAATGCAAAAAAAGCTTGTGCAGATCAAAAATTATTGAAGTTCATCTACAGTAATATCAAATACCCCAATATGGCTCGTGAGAACCAAATTGAAGGCATGTCTGTAGTTAGCTTTACAGTAATGGAAGATGGTTCTATCAAAGATGTGGAAATTCTACGTGATCCGGGAGGAGGATGTGGAAAAGAAGCCAAGCGTGTTATTCAGATGATGAATAAAATGCCTGAAAAATGGACACCGGGTAAGCAACGTGGTAAAGCCGTTCGTGTAAAATACAACTTACCTGTTCGTTTCAAATTGAACTAAAAATACTAGGAAATTTTTTCCTAATCGTATCGAAAATATAGAGGACTGCTTTGAAGCAGTCCTCTTTTTTGCTTTTTTGTAACGTTCTATAAGAATACTATGAAAATTGGACTTTTTTTTGGCTCTTTTAATCCTATTCATACCGGCCATTTGATTATTGCCAATTACATTGCTAATCATACAGACTTGGATCGGGTTTGGCTGGTGGTCACACCGCACAACCCACTCAAGAAACGTGCAACATTGGCCAATGATTACGACCGTTTGCATTTGGTCAATTTGGCCGTAGAGCCAGAGCCACAACTAGAATCTTGCAATATAGAATTTGGCTTGCCCAAACCTTCTTATACCGTAGATACATTGGCTTATCTGACCGAACAACATCCCAATTATGAATTTGTCTTAATTATGGGTGGCGATAATTTGGGTTCTTTGCACAAGTGGAAAAACTACGAAGTTTTGCTCAAGAATTATCAGATTTATGTGTACAAACGCCCCAATTATGATTTAGGCCAATACCAAGACCACCCCAATGTTTTTTTGGTCAATGCCCCACAAATGGAAATTTCCTCTTCTGTGATTAGAGCACTCATTAAGGAACGCAAATCCATTCGCTATTGGGTACCCGAAAAAGTATTGGAAGAAATTGAACAATCGGGCTTGTATCGTTAATTATCCTCATCAACACATTGGTATGTCTCGGCTTTTTTTGTTTTTCATATTGGGTGGATGTCTATTGGCAATGAACTGCAACCAACCTACTCCACTCCCAACCACAACAGCAAGCGATGAACAGTATTTTGAAGCACTGCCCCCTACTGTTCAGCAATTATTAGCTGCTCAAACCAAGAGCCAAGCTGCATTAATTGAGTTGTCTTCCAGAAAAAAATTGCCCAACCTTCCAAGTGCAGCCGATTACTGGCAAGATTTGCATTACAATGCTTTGATAGCAGGGAGTCAACGCAGCCTACGCAAACATTATCGGGGTATATCGGCTCCCAAACGACAATTGACCAAGCACTTAGATTTATCCTATCAAGGCATTCAGTTCTTGCCCGATCATATTTGCCGCTATAATGATTTGCGTTATTTATCGCTCAGTAATAATCGTTTGCAAGCCATCAACCCCAAACTTCAAAACTGCCAACGCTTACGCAAAATAGATCTCTCGTCCAATGGCATCAAACATCTGCCACAAGGCTTGGCCTACTTGCATCAAATTGAGGAATTGGTATTGGCAGATAATGAGTTGTATACGCTGCCCAATTTCTTATCCAACTTACACAACCTAAAAGTATTGGATATTAGCAATTTGCACAGCAGTGCAGCTAGTTATTATAATAATATACGGCAATTTCCCACGGTCATTACCAAAATGCCTCGCCTTCAAAAATTGTTCTTAGAGAAATTGCCCTTGTATACCCTACCAAGATATTTGGGCTATTTGCGTGAGCTGCAAGTGGTGAGTCTCAATGGCTGCCGTGGTCTCAACCTTGCACAAAGTTTTGAAAGCTTGTCGACCCTGCCCAACTTAGTGGCCTTAGATATTTCTTTTTTGGGTCGAAATTCGCTTCCTGCTGCCATCCGAAAATTGCAACAGCTCAAAGTATTGATCTGGCACGAGGAAGGCCAAAGAAACCGTGCCTTTATAGAACAAACCCTCCGATATTGGCTTCCCAATACCAAAATTTATTATGGAAAAGCAAAAGTTGCCACTCCTTTTCTGAGAGGCAACTCTTTATCTGTCATTCGTGGATTGGGCAAGTAATACTTTACAAGCTTAGTTTTTCAAAGTCTCTTCGGCGAATTTGCTTGGTTTCTTTGTAAAAAACCATGGGAGATCCCGGCCAAAGGGTAGAATTTTTTCCTGTATCACTGAGATACCAACTACTGCACGACCCTGTAGACCAAACCATTGTGGACAATTCTTTCTGAATGCGTTTGTTAAAAGTCTCTTGTGCTTTATTTTTGAGATTGAGCAAACTCCCTTTGGGCAGTCTATCCAGATGTTTCCAATAATCCAACACAAAATTGAATTGGGCTTCCATCATATACACAATCGAATTGTGTCCCAAGCCTGTATTGGGACCTACCAAAAAGAAAAAGCCGGGATAATCTGCTACCACGGTACCGTAATACGCTTCGGGGACATCTTTTCCCCATTCCTCAAACAAGCTTGCACCATTCACGCCTTTTACTTCCAAGTTGCGAGCACCATAATCTACTACTTGAAAACCTGTTGCATAAATAATGACATCAAACTCATGCAAATGCCCTTGTTCGTCTATGATCCCTTGGGGAGTCATTTCCTGAATAGGCGTGGTTTCTAAATGCACTTGTGGCTTATTAAGTGCTGCATAATAATCGTCAGAAATCAATCTTCGCTTGCAGCCAATGGTATAATTGGGGCGCAATTTGTCTCTTAAAATGGGGTCAGGAACTTCTTTTTCAAGAAAGTCTTCTGCCATTTGTTTGCTCAGTTTTCTAATCCAATTGTCATTGAACAAGGCCCTACCCTGTGATTCCATAAACAAGAAAGCCTTGAGCCGTTTGAGCCGTTGTTTGAAAGGGCTTCGTTTAAATTCCTCTTGTCGAGCTTTGCGAATAGTGCGGTTATTTCTAGGAAAAATCCAAGGGGCTGAACGCTGAAAAACCGTCAATTGCTCCACTTTATCGGCTATTTCTGGTACAATCTGTATGGCAGAAGCACCTGTTCCTACAACTGCCACTCTCTTGCCCTCCAATTCTACCTCCTCCTGCCAATTGGAAGAGTGAAACTGTGGCCCTTCAAACAGGTCTTTTCCTTTGAAATTGGGTATTTTAGGCACATTGAGCGGGCCAAGAGCGGCCACTACAGTTTTGACACGCCAAGTGTTGCCATTGGTGGCTGTAATCAACCAAGTAAGGCTATCTTCATCAAAAGTAGCCGTCGAAAAATGGGTATTGTAATGAATATGCTGATCTAAGTTGTACTTATCCTTACACTCTATTATGTATTTCAGAATCTCAGGTTGACCAGAGTAGGTTTTGGTCCAGGTAGGATTCAATTCAAACGAGTAAGAATACAAATGAGAAGGCACATCACAAGCACAACCCGGATAAATATTATCTCTCCAAGTTCCACCTACTTGTTCGGCCCGCTCCAACAATACAAAACTTCGCTTTCCCTCTTGTTTCAAACGTATTGCCAAGCCCAAACCAGCAAACCCGGCTCCAATAATCCCAATATCATAATCTACCTTGGCTTGTTTTGTTTGCTTTTTCATACAATTAGCTTGTTCATGAATTAATTCTACAATAATACACTTTTTAATTCTTCTATTCACTTACTACGAGCATCAAAAATCAAAATACCCCTAATGCTATTAGACATTATTATTAAGCCTCTCTTCTGTTGGTTGGAAGAGAGGCTCTTTTGTTGTTTTTTTGTTCTAATGCTAATACAACGAATATTTTTTGACACCACCATCAGGGCGTTTGAGATAAATCTCTTTGGATTTGTATTTGTAATCGTAAGTACTGTGTTCTAAAGGCACAATAACACGCCCTCCAGGAGCCGCCACGCCCCACAAGCCTTTTTGTTTTACTAAGAAATTTCGGTTGGGCAAGGTGTACAAATCTTCGTATTTGGGTGGCAATAATAAGCCCTTCTTGATAGAGACAATGCCCCATTTGCCCCCTTTATTCACAAAGAAAATATCCTTCTTGGGGCGGTAGTCAAATTGATCGTACAATACAGGAATCATTTCACGCCCTTGAGCATTGAGCAACCCCCATTTGCCTTTCTTTTCTACCATAAAGTGTTTGGCATTCATGACATGAATTTTGTCATAAGCAATAGGAATCATCTCTTCCCCTTCGGGAGTCAACATGCCCCATTTGCCTTTTTTCTTGACCATTACTCTATTAATTTTCTCATAATACTGCACATCATTATAAGCCAAATCAAACAGCGTTTGGTCAGCAAAGTAGTAATCAATCTTATCGCCCAAACGCACTTTGATTTTGAAGTTGTTCTCATCCACCCAAATATCGTCGTACTCTATTGGCACTTCCACATGCTTTTGCCCTGTAGAGTCTATTCTAAACAATCCTACTTTTTTATTCTGACCTACAATAACGGTATGGAGATATTTCAAGAAAAATGGTGCCATGTAGTCGTACTCTATCGGCAATACTTCTTTGGCATTAATATCCAACAAACCAAACTTACTGCCAGCTCTTACCACATAATATTTGGAAAAATAATCAATATCATCGTAGTGAATAGCCAAGGCACAGGGATCTTCCTTTACCCAATTGTATACCGCCCATTGGTTGCCTTTTCGCACACGCATTTGATTGACATAAGCATGATCTTCGATTTCATCAAAACAAGTTGGAATCAATTCATTGCCCTTGCTATCCCGCAAGCCCCAAAGTGTTCCTTGCCTTAGCTTGTACCGATAACCATCAAACAGAATATCATCATAAACCGCTTCCAAAATGGTTGCTCCCTTGGGATTTAACACCCCATATTTGCCTGCCAATTCAATACTGATATAAGGTTCGTAGCGTTTGGAGATGTAGTTGAGTTGATCGTATTTGACGGGCAACCAAACCTCACGGTCAGGCCCTAGCAAGCCCCATTTTCCTTTTTCCTTTATTCTATAAAAGCCCCTTTTTTCTTTGTTCAAATAACGAAAAGTAATGGTATCATACTTGGCTTTGGTTAGTTTTTCTTGGGTGGTTTCATCATAAAATCCCCAATAATAACGCGTTCCATTCCAAACCCGATACATGCCATTGGCCAAAAAGAACTCTTCACCTTGTTCCAAATCTGCATAAGGATCGGCCGGTTTAAAAGCATACTTAATTTTGTACTCAGAACTATCTACTTGAGCATAGGATAATACAGTGGCTATACTGCATAAGGATAACAAAAAATAACGCAACATAGAGTTTTCTTTACAATGAAGTGGTGAATAAGCAATTGTTTTAAGGCTTGTTTTGTCTTAACGAACATTTATAGAATTCAATTGTCATTGCACCCCACAAATAAATGCTTATTGGATAATTTTCATTTTTGTTTGGCTACCAAACAGCCCTAAAATTATAATTTCTTGCCTTTCATTGCCTCTGCAATGTTTGCGTCCAAAGCACGGTGTGCCAATGGCGTAGTGTACTCGTTTAATTCTTCCATTCGTTGATGAATCAAGTCTTTGTCCTCGCCTTGTGTAGCCGTTTCGAGTGCATTGACCAATACTAGGGTTTGGCTGGCTTCCTCTTCTGTAAGAATGGCTGCGTTTTGGGTCAAGAACTTACGAGCAGCTAGTACCACATTTTGCGCTTCTGTTCGGGCCTCAATCAATGCTCTAACGGTCATATCTTGTTTGGCATTCTGAATGGATTCGAGCAGCATTTTGCCCATTTCTTCTTCAGAAATGCCATAAGGGGAACGCATTTCTACGGTTTGCTCTACCCCCGAACGCAATTCCTTGGCCCGTACTTTCAAAATGCCATCCGCATTGAGCAAAAAGTGAATTTCTATTTTGGGCAACCCAGCCGCCATAGGCGGAATACCACGCAGCACAAACTCGCCTAGTTGGCGATTGTCGCTGACCAAATCACGCTCTCCCTGAAAAACACTCACTTTTAGATTGGTTTGCCCATCTACAGAAGTGGTGTATTGGCGACCAGCCTTGATGGGCACTTTGGTATTTCTAGCAATAATAGTATCCATCAGTCCTCCTATTGTTTCAATACCCAATGATAAAGGGGTAACATCAATCAATAGAATATCTTTGTTGTTGCCAGCCAAAATATCTGCTTGTACCGCAGCACCCAAAGCCACCACCTCATCAGGATTGAGTTCATTGTGCAATTCCTTACCAAAAAATTCTTTGACTTTTTGTTGTAACAAAGCCAATCGAGTAGAACCACCCACCATAATGACTTCATCAATATCGGCAGTAGTCAATTCTGCATCCTTTAGGGCATTCTTGCAAGCCACCAAGGTTTTGTCTAACAAGGGCTGCACCAATTGGGCAAAAGTAGCTTGGTCAAGGCTGTATTCTTTTTCGTTTAATGTGGTTTTGAAATGCTCCTGTGTCGAGAGTGTTTTTTTGGCCTTTTCTGCCTCCAAACGCAAGGCTTGTAGGAATGCTTTATCAGAACTGCTGTCTTGGTCTTTGAGCCAATGCTGCTGAATAGCCCGATCTATATCATCTCCTCCCAAGAAGGTATCTCCATTGGTAGCCAATACTTCAAAAATACCATGTTCTATTTTGAGAATAGAAATATCAAAAGTACCACCTCCCAAATCATAGACGGCTACCGTCTTGGTAGTATCGGCATCTAAGCCAATGCCATAGGCCAAACTCGCTGCTGTAGGCTCGTTGACAATACGCAAAACATCCAGCCCTGCCAACTTTCCTGCATCTCTAGTAGCCTGACGTTGGGCATCATTAAAATAGGCCGGCACAGTAATAACAGCCCTACTCACTTCTGACCCTAGGGTTTTCTCTACTCTTCGTTTGAGTTGTTCTAGGATTTTGGCCGATAATTCAATGGGCGTATAAAACTTGTCTTTGATTCTAATCTTAACCAAACTATCTTCTACCTCGTTATCAATCACCTGATAAGAAAAGAAATCTTGATAATTGGCTACGTCTTGATACGATTTACCCATCAAACGTTTGATAGAAAAAATAGTATTGGCAGGGTCCTCTACTAACTTCGGAAGAGCATCTTGCCCTACAATAACAGAATTAGGGCGCTCAAAATGAATGATAGAAGGCACCAACGCATTGCTTCCTGTATGATCGGTCACCACCACAGGTTTTCCATCTTTCATATAGGCTACCAAACTATTGGTAGTTCCTAAGTCAATGCCTACTATAATATTTTCTAAGGGCTGCTCTACTTTCTTGAGTTCCCCACTATTGAGATCAATTGGAATCTTTGCCATGCTATACTAATTAGATATATGGTTTGCGTGCCTACTGTATATATTAGGTATTACAAGAGGCACTTATAATGAAATTGGCTTATCGCCAATACTAGCTCTACTTATTATTTGATATTGCAGGCACAAAAGTACTAAGAAGGATAAGAAAAATAAACCATCTGGTATAAAAACCATCAATTGACAGAAAGGTGTATTTATGAATAAAACTGTATTGGTCTAGTTCATAAAAGGTTGCTAAAGCACCTGTAATTCTGTAATTTTAATATACTTTTCCTATAATTGTACAAAAACCCCTGCTACCTACCATGTTTTACATACAAAAGCAAAAAAGGGTTTGTTTTTTTTGTTTTATTTTCTTATATTTACCCGTACTTAGGACTTTATCCGTAGAGAAATTCATATTTAGTTGTTTTTGCAACAAACCTTTTAAATGATTTAGTTGTGGGATTTAATATATTACCGAAACTTAAGGCAACAGAGATTAAAAGTAAAAGTTTAGATTTGGCCTTTTTAGGGAAATACTATAAAGGTATTCAGGCAACTTTATCACTTAAGACCTCTGTGGAAAAACCGACCGAGTATTTCTTTCATCAGGACTTCTTGAATGGCCAACCATTGCTAGTTTTTGGTAAACCAACAGCTGGTCATAAAGCAGTGTTTAAGGAATTTGCAAAAGGCAGCGAAAAAGCCTTAATATCTATGGGCACTTGTTTTGTTCTTGACGAAAACAACCAAAAAATCTTATGCTTACAGCCTAATGCATCACTTGGCAAAGCAAAAGAACAACCTGCACTCAAAGTATTGAACAAATTAAAGCGTGAATCGTTGAAAAAATTTGCAGAAATACGTTGGCTCAAAGCGCCTATGATGGTAGGAGCGGATGGCAATGTAGAGCAAGTTACAGAAGATGGAAACCAAGGTACAGGCAATACTTCTACAGGAACAACACAGGGAAGTACCTCTACGGATGATTCTACCCCACAAGGCAATACTTCTACAAGCGGAACACAGGAAGACAACACTGCTACTGCACGTTCTGTAGGCGGCTCTACACAACAAGAAAGCCCAACAGGCAAAACAGCAGTTGTTTCTAGAGCACACATCAGCAAGCGAGCAGACGAGCTACAACGCGGCATTGATAAGCTCAATAAAGATGTCATGCCTCGATTCAAAAAACAAGATACCATGCCTACCGACCGTGATTTTATCACGGCTCTACGCAAAACTATTTTGATATTCTTAAACAAATTGGGGCAAGCAGATGATGCTACCAAGTCCGAATTTTCGAGCAAGAAATCTTATTTAGATGCCTTACTTCCTCAACTAAAGGAATTAGAGACACGTCTAAAAGATCCTCAAGGCACACAAAAAGAACGCGAAGAACTGCAACAAAAACTACAAGTAGAAGTTAATAAAATGAATGGAATACACGATGAAATACGATCAATTCTTCAACGTATCGACCTAAAAACACTGGCCTAATCACACCATACTTTTACTTTTAAATTATCACTTTTAAAGAAAAAAACTATTATCAAACTATGGACATTTCAAAACTCACCGGAGCGGATAAAACTGCTATAGCAAAGTTATCAGGCATCAGTGTCGCAAATATAGACTTGCTTATCATGCTTGCGACCACCTACAAAATACCTCAGGCAGAAATCAAGTTTAAAAACAGTGTTGGTAAGTTAAGTAAAGCAGGTAAAAGACCCTTTGTATTTGTACGAGAAGCCAAAGGAAGCTACTTCTTTGTGGATATGAACTTTCCAATGATGAAGAAGGATTTAATTCCAAAGCAAAGCGAAATTAAAAAATTGCTTGCAAAAGCCAAAGAAGCAGAAAAACCAGGATATGAAGCTTATTTGTGTTTTGTTGAGACCCTTTTGGATCGTGTTAAGAAGAAAAAAATGATTGCCACCTATGGTGCCATGAAACTTCACAAAACTGAAGGTAAAAAGTGTTTTATGAACCTTGCAGGTAAAATACAAGGAGCCGACAAGGCCAACTTGCACACACTGATTAACCCCATGAACCTCATGTCTAAACCAGGAGATTTTCTTCAATTTGTAGATCCTTCTCAGGTAGCTCCTGATACAGACGGAGAAGAAACAACTACTACTGGAGAAGAAACAACTACTACGGGTGATGGAACTTCTGATACCACCGCACCTGGTATGGGTGAATCTTCACCTCGTGTTCAGCAGTTACAAAATGCTCTAAAACAACTTCAGGGCAAATTGGGAGAATGGCAGAAGGAGCAAGACAACAACAGAAAAGCCAACATGGTGAAGCCCCTCTTGAATGCTGCAGATACCCTACTTTCTCACATTACTAATTTTATGAATGGCCAAGAAGGTACAGCAGAAGACAAGGATGTTGTTAGCCAAATGGGACAAACTGTACAAAACTACAAAGCCAAACTTGCTCAGGTAAATGCCAAAGTGATGGATCAGAAAGGAGTAGCTACTGTTAACAAAATGAACGAGTTCTTTGCTCAAATCAAACAAGATAGCCAATTGCTCAAAGACCAACATGGCGAAGAATTAGCTGGTTTGGGTGGAGATGATGATTTGGTTGGTATTTTGGATCAACTTTTATCAGCTTAATTAGCTGCTTTTCAACTATAAATCAAAAGGTTCTTTCCATTCAGGAAAGAACCTTTTTTTGTGTTATTAAGTAGTCAAAGAAACTTTTGCCTTTGTTTGGGAGTTGGTACAGAAAAAATAAGACCATGAATCAAAAAAAAATTAGCAAATTCTTAAGCTACGTACTCCGCCACAATCCCTCTGCCATTGATCTAAAACTGGATAATCAAGGTTGGGCCTCTATTGAGCAATTACTACAACAACTAGAACATCACAAGCGTCCTATTAGTCATAATGAACTCTTAGAAGTCGTTAAAAACAATAATAAACAACGTTTTAAAATAAATGAAACAGGCTTGTATATTCGAGCCAATCAAGGGCATTCTATTCCTATAGATTTGGGCTTGGAGCCAATGGTTCCTCCTATGTTGCTCTACCACGGCACAGCACAGAAGAACAAACAAAGTATTCTAGAGTTTGGACTACAAAAACGCAACAGACATCAAGTACACTTATCTAGCCAATATTCTACAGCTCTACAAGTGGGAAGCCGACATGGCAAACCCCTTATTTTTGCAGTAGACACACAAGCTATGCAAGAGGCAGGGCATCTATTTTATCAATCAGATAATGGCGTGTGGCTTACTGAGCATGTCCCTAGCCAATACTTAAAAGAACAGATTTAAACCACCCTTCTTATCCAAGTATTTTGAATTCTAAGACAATAATTCTTTCTTTGAGTAAATAGGCTATTATTTGCTCACAACAATTGTTGAAACCACCCACTACTACACTACATTTGTATGAAATTACGCGCCAATTACGTCGACATTTTAAAACGTGAAATATATCCTGCTGAATTGCATATTGAACACCAAAAAATTAAATCAATTCATCGTTTAACATCTGATACAGCCCTGCCACACTATCTTATTCCCGGTTTTGTAGATGCCCATGTTCATGTAGAAAGCTCTATGCTAGTTCCTGCTGAATTTGCACGTTTGGCAGTACGTCATGGTACGGTAGGCACTGTTTCTGACCCACATGAGATTGCCAATGTGTTGGGAATATCAGGGGTAGAATATATGTTGGATAATGCGGCTACTGTTCCTTTCAAATTCAATTTTGGAGCACCTTCTTGTGTGCCTGCTACTAGTTTTGAAAGTGCGGGGGCTGTAATTGATCCGGAGGGTGTTGCCCAATTATTGGCCCGCCCTGATATTAAGTATCTGGCAGAAGTAATGAATTATCCGGGGGTGATTCATAGAACAGATGATATGATGGACAAAATTGCGGCCGCCAAAGCTGTAGGCAAACCCATAGATGGTCATGCTCCCGGTATTGTGGGGGAGGACATCCAAAAATATATTGCTGCTGGTATTACAACCGACCACGAATGTTTTACACTAGAGGAGGCTTTGGAGAAATTGAGCTTAGGTATGAAAATTCTCATTCGAGAGGGTTCGGCAGCCAAAAACTTTGAAGCTCTGATTGACTTAATGCCCCAGCATACTCCTCATCTTATGTTTTGTTCGGATGATAAACATCCCGATGATTTGCTGCTTGGGCATATCAACCAATTGGCGGCTAGAGCCGTAGCTAAGGGAATTTCTGTTTTTGATGTATTGCAAGCTGCTTGTATCAATCCTGTAGAGCATTATAATTTAGATATTGGCACCTTAAAAGAAGGCGATTGGGCAGATTTTGTGCTGGTTCACAATTTGGAAGATTTTGAAGTCCACGCTACCTATATCAATGGCGAATTGGTGGCACAGGAGGGACGTGATTATTTATCTAGTAGTCGTCCTGCATTGATCAACCAATTTCAGGCAACACCCAAGACTGTAGAGGATTTTGCTTTAGAGGCACAAAGCGAGCAAATACAA
Organism: uncultured Aureispira sp.; assembly: GCA_964445645.1. Classification (GTDB taxonomy): domain Bacteria; phylum Bacteroidota; class Bacteroidia; order Chitinophagales; family Saprospiraceae; genus Aureispira. The sequence continues at coordinate 56,145 of CAYULH010000010.1, forward strand.
GTCATTCGAGCCATTGATGGGGAATTAATTACTAAAAAAATCATCTGCCCTACTCCTACCCAAGAAGGATTGGCCGTATCCGATACGACTCAAGATATTCTCAAAATTGCTGTCATTAATCGCTATCAAGATGCGCCTCCAGCCTTGGCGTTTATCCAAGGTTTTAATCTAAAAGAAGGAGCTGTAGCCTCTTGTGTGGGGCATGACTCTCACAATATTATTGTGGTGGGGGTGAGTGATGAAGCCATTTGCCAAGCAGCCAACCTAATTATTCAGCATCAAGGGGGTATTGCTGCTGTTGGTGCCAATGGGGAACATGTATTGCCCTTGCCTATTGCGGGCATCTTGTCCGACCAATCGGGCGAGACAGTGGCAACTGCTTACAGCCAATTGGATCAGTTTGTAAAAACCGAGTTGGGTTGTTCTTTGCGGGCACCTTTTATGACCTTGTCTTTTATGGCTTTGTTGGTGATTCCCAATTTAAAATTGAGCGACCAAGGCTTGTTTGATGGAGGCAGCTTTGAGTTTACCCCTTTATTTGTCTAAACATTTCGTGATGTTGTTGTTATAAAAGACAAAGATTTTTTTAGACAAAAAATACAGCAGTTATCGTATGAAAAAGGCGTTTATTTTAGGGGCGAGCCAAGGGATTGGTTTGGGATTGGTAAAGCAATTCTTGCAAGAGGGCTACCAAGTGGTAGCAAGTAGCCGCAGTGGACAAATTGAGGCAGTTTCTTCTCCTCATTTGGAAGTGGTGGCATTGGATGTTACCAATCCTGACCAAATTAGCCGTTTGGCTAATCAGTTTGAACAAGAACAACAATCGTTTGATGTTTGGATTAACAATGCTGGGATTGGTCCCGATTTGAACCAAGCACGGCCAGATTATCAAAGCTTTAGAGCCACCTTGGCCGTTAATTTAGAGGGAATTATATTTGCTACGGAGCAGTTGCTGCCTTTCTTGGCAGAACAGGGCATTCTCATCAATGTATCTTCCAAAATGGGTTCTATTAGCAACTGTACACGGACGACTTCTGTGGCTTATCGAGTCTCCAAAGCAGGTTTAAATATGTACAATCAAGTGCTGGCCAATCGTTTGCCGAAAGGCCAAAAAGTAGCCGTTATTCACCCCGGTTTTGTTCGTACCAATATTTCTAACCTCAACGACCACGCTCCCCTCTCGCCCGAGGATTCGGCTGCTCGAATTTATAGCTTCTTGCAAAGTAATTTTGAGACAGGGGCTTATTGGGATTGTCAAGAAAATGAGGCCATTGCATGGTAATTATTTGATTCTGTGAAATATAACTGCCCACTAAGCGTTAGTATAAGTAATCTTAAAAATATTAAAACACTGCCAATGAAAACGATTTTGTTCTTAACTGCTATATGTATCAGCACTGTTTTAGTACACTGCAAGAAAGATGATTTGCCTATCACTACTCAAGAGTTGGCCGAAACGGTGGAAGATGAAATGAATGCACAGCACATTTCTGGTTTGGCTTTTATGATTACCAAGGGCAACCAAATTTTGGTAGAAAAATATTTGGGGATGGCAGATCGCCGCTTGAATAAGGCTGTAGATGAACAGACTATGTTTTTGTTGGCTTCTATTTCCAAAACAGTAACAGGCACCGCCCTCATGCAATTGTATGAGCAAGATAGTTTTGAATTGGATGACCCCATCAACAATTACTTAGGGTTTGTAGTGCAGCCGCCCAATACCACTACGCCTATTACCTTTAGAATGCTCTTGCAACATACGGCTGGTATTGCTGATGGGCCAGCCTTGGATAATGAGTATTTTTGGGGTCAAGATAGCCCCAATGATTTATCTGTGTTTCTTGAGCATTACTTCACATCAGGTAGCAGTAGTTATGATGCCAATGCCAATTTTACAGGCGAAGAACCGGGCAGCCAGCACGATTATAGCAATGTGGGTTCTGCCTTGGCAGGGCATTTGGTAGAGGCTATTACGGGAATTTCGTTTGATTTGTATTGTCAGCAATATATCTTTAATCCTCTGTGTATGTATTCGAGTTCTTGGCGACTACAGGGGCTAGATACCAGCCGTATTGCCCAACCTTACAGTTATGATAGGGGCAGTTATGAAGCCATAGGGCATTATACCTTTACCGACTATCCTAATGGTGGACTTCGAGCTACAACAAGGGATTTAGCGCGTTTTATGGTGGCTTATCAACAAGGTGGACAGTTTAACAACCAAGCACTTCTTAAGAATTCTACGGTAAATCTCATGCTTACAGAAACATTGGTAGACCAAGATAATGGCGTTGGTTTGCACTGGTTTACGTATGATCGTGCTGCACGAAATTTGTGGGGGCATGACGGTGGAGAGCAAGGCACTACTACCATGATGGGGTTCAATCCATCTACAGGAGTAGGTATTGTTATTTTGTGTAATGCCACAGATGCTGACTTAGAGACCATTAGTGATATGCTCTATGATTTTGGTCAACAAACTACCCTAGTTGGTGAAGTACTTGGTTGTTAAGTAGATTGCTTAATCCCACAAACGTCCCAAAGAGTCTCCTACTTCATATCCTTTTTTGACAATATGGTCATCTTTGGCTGCCTGAATACGGCTTTTGCCGCCTTTTTTCTCTATTTTAAACAATTCCTCTAGGCGCAAGGTATCCATAAAAGCAGGTGAATAACTGGTAACAAACAATTGGCCACCTCGATTGGTGTAGGCACGAAACTCTTCGGCCAGCAAATTTAACACACTGCCGTGCAAATTGCTTTCGGGAGCTTCTACACCCAATACTAGTGCAGGGTCGGGCAGATGCAACAAAAGCAAGTATGCCCACAGGCGTTTTTGTCCTTCTGCTACCAATGAAGTGGTAAATGGTGTATCTGCCCCTCGTTCCTTGAATTGTAAAATAGATCGACCGTCGATAGTGGTGGTTGGAATTACATCTACTAATTCGGGAATTACTTTTTGAACTTTGCCAATTAGCGCTTCAAAGGTGCTTGGTGCTTGCTCTTTGAGTTGTCTAGTCCACTCCGTTAATTGTTCCTCGGGCAATTGTTTGCTATCTTGAAAATCCATCAAATGCCAGTCGCTAAATAGTTTTTTAAGCACATTCACCCCCGGATAACTACGAATGCCTCCAACCATGCCAATAGACAATTTGGAGCGATCCTCTAATTCAAACAAGAGATTTTCTGTCAAACCATCTTTTTTGTTGGCTACACTTCCAAAACCATCCGTTACATCAATAAGTATTCGCTCAGAGTCCATTTGGTGAGAATACTGTTTTAGTGTTTCTCTCTTGACAATTACTTCCTTGTCTTCTTCTCCTATTCTTATAGTATAAATCAATTCGTTATAACTGCTGCTGGTTTCTTTTTTAATCGTCAAGTGCAGTTCTATTTCTATATCTTGTTCTGGGCTGTTTTGAGATTTCAACCTACTCAAACCTCCCCGATTGCGTACAGCTGTAGCAACATTAGTGATCATAGATTCGCACACAAAATCTAACACATCCAAGAAAGTACTTTTGCCACTACCACTCTCTCCTGTAAAAACATTTAATCCTGTTAATCTGGGGCTGGTAACGTCCTGAAATACTTTGTAATTCTTAATTTTTATAGTTTCAATTCTCATAAGTGAAGTGGTTAAGGAACACCTTTGGGGTATTAAATAATAGCTTATTTTACTCTATAATTAGTGGGTGTAATTTTGCTTGGTTGAAGCAAATGAGGACACGATATATCCAATCTGATTTTCCTCCTTAAAAAATAGCTAAATTAAAGCTGAAGGGACAATTAAGACTACTTAAAAGTAGTTATTTTAAACTAATTTTTATAGTGCTTCTAATGGATTCTTAAAGAGATTTGTGTCTTCATTTATTTTTGACCAAATTAGACCTTCAAATGCCTAGCATGAGAGATTTTTTGTTCTTTGTAATTACCAATTCTCATCATAAACCAAGCCCCCCAAAGAGCGGGCAAAATCACATTCAACAACCACAGACTAAAAGTAGCAGCTAGAATGCTCGTACTCAAAGCACTGGTCTGTAAATTTCCAAAAATCAATAAAGCAATATTACCTCTAGCTAATAGCCCTGTAGAAGGGGGCAATGGAATGCCTGTTTGCAATAAATAAACAATAAAAACACCTGTTAGCATAATCCACCAAGCTCCACTATATCCAAAAAAATACAACAATCCAACATACTGTATGGAGTAGGTCAAGGAACGCAATAAAGCATAGCCGAGCGCTCTCCAAAGCATAGTGGGTTGGTAGTATTGAAAAGGTGTTTTTTGGATAGATATAGTCCATTTGGCTGCCCAACGCCATGTTATCATCCAACTCAAAAATTTCTTTAAATTAAAATAAATCAGCAATAATAGCACGGAACCCAATCCGCCTATTGCCAACAAGAAGCCCAACCAATGTGGCGCTAGGGTTAGCCATCCTTGAGCAAAAGCAAGCATCAATGCCCACCAACCCAACAGTACCAAAACAATCCATTGGCTGCAAGCTCCTAGCAAGGTGGCATAAATCGCCTGTGGGCGTTTGGGGGCTTCGAGCAGTAACAATCTCCCTCCATATTCGCCAATTCTATTGGGGGTAAACAAAGAGCCTGTTAGACCAATTAGCACCACCTTTAGTGCCTGAAAGACCTTCAATTGTTGAATAGGTTGTAGGAGGATAACCCACTTTTGGGTTTCTATCAACCAATTGACAGGCATTAATAATAAGATAGCTACCAACACTGGCAGACGCTGTATAGAAAGTTGTGCCACAAACAATTCATACAATACTCCTAATGTAACATCTTTGCGCTCAAATAGTTGATAATAAAGGACTCCTATCAAAGCTATTACCAACAAGATGCGCCCTGCCATTACAAAAAATGGATGACGATCGGACAGCTTTAGCAAAAAGGAGCTATCTTTAACTGTTATTTGTGGTGTAGATTCTGTTGGCATAATGCAAATTTAGCAGAAATAAGCAAAACTTTAGACAACAACAAAAACTTCCTGTACTACAACCCTCTATCAATTCAATATGATTTTAGCTCTAAGTGCTGCTGTAAACCATTCAGATTTATGAAACAAGCTCCCAAAATTATTTTAGGTATTGATCCTGGTAGTAATATACTAGGATATGCTTTTATTCAAGTAATTGGCAAAAAGAAACCACGTTTAATTACCATGGGGGTATTGGATATGCGCTCCCAAAATAATCAAGGGGAAAAGTTGGCCTATATCTTTACAGAATTGCAAAAACTCATCCAGCTTTACGAACCCACAGATGCGAGCATTGAAGCGCCTTTTTATGGTAAGAATGTCCAGTCTATGCTCAAGTTGGGGCGTGCCCAAGGGGCGGCTATTGTGGCTATTGCCGAACAGGGTATTCCCCTAGAGGAATATGCTCCACGAAGCATCAAAAAAGCAGTAACGGGCAAAGGGGCGGCCTCCAAAGAACAAGTCGCTCGTATGTTGCCCCATGTTGTTGAGGGCGATATTTCGGGGCAATCCCTAGATGCGACCGATGCCCTTGGGGTGGCTTTTTGTCATCACATCCAAACACAGGGCATGGCATTGGGACAAAAAAAATACAGCAGTTGGGATAGTTTTCTGAACGATAACCCCAATAAACGAGCAAAATTATAACAAAAAGCCTCCCTATATTGTTCAATACTATAATTTATTCAACGACCAACAGAAAAAGAACTTTTACAAAGCCTCTCGGTTTATCCTTTGGATAGCCTAAAAATAAAGGCTATTTTTGTAGGCCGACCCTAGTACATTTATGCGTTCTTTTTAAGATATTGTATAAAGTACTAAAATATAGCTTCCTACTGTAACTACTACCATTTGCATTATCATGGACGACAAAAAAAAATCCTTCAAAAAGAAAACACGCCAGCTAGACCCCTTTGTTGCTGCTGGCAAAGTCCCTCCCCAAGCACTGAACTTAGAAGAAGCGGTATTGGGTGCCTTAATGCTGGATAAAGATGCAGTAGCACTTATTATTGATATTTTGCGCCCTGCTTCTTTTTACAAAGAAGCCCACCAACATATTTACAAAGCTATTTGCAATCTTTTTGAAAAAAGCCATCCCATTGATTTGCTAACGGTTACTGAAGAGCTCAAAACCTTGGGCAAATTGGATATTGTGGGCGGTCCCTATCAATTGGTAGAACTGACCAATCGAGTTGCTTCATCGGCCAATATTGAGTTTCATGCACGCATCATTGCTCAGAAATTTATTCAGCGAGAATTAATTAGAACCTCTACAGAGACTATCCGAAATGCTTATGAAGATACCATTGATGTATTTGACTTGCTGGATAGTGCCGAGCAAAATCTTTTTAATATTACCGAGCAAAACCTAAGTCGGGGTTCCTTGGGTATGAGTACCTTGGTGAATATGGCCGTAAAGCAACTAGAGGAAATGGCCGGCAAGGAAGAAGGGCTAACGGGGGTTCCAACAGGTTTTGTAAATTTGGATAAACTCACTTCTGGTTGGCAGCCCTCTGATTTGATTATTATTGCAGCGCGCCCCGGTATGGGCAAGTGTCTAGCCAAAGGCACCAAAGTGCTGCTGTATGATGGCCAATTGCGTGAAGTGGAGCGCATTCAGGTAGGCGATCAGTTGATGGGCGATGATTCTACCCCTCGCCAAGTATTGTCTATTGCTAGAGGACAAGAGCAAATGTACTGGATTCATCAGGACGAGGCCATGAGCTATCGGGTCAATGCCAGTCATATTCTCTCCCTCTGCTGTGTCAAATCCATAGATGATTACCAAAAAGGAGCTATACTTAATGTATCTGTAAAGGAATGGTTGAGGTATACGCCCGAATTTCAAGCTTGTTTTCAGGGCTACAAAGTAGCGGTCAATTTTCCCAATCGCCCCGAGCTTTTGCCTACTTATTGGGTAGGCTTGCACTTGGCTCCCTTGCTTTCCAAATGGCAAACCGTACCCACTACCAACAAAGGAGCTGCCGCCCTCCTACCCTCTACTGATTTTTCAAAATCACATCACCTCTCTGAGCTTAGAAATTACAGCCTCCACCAAAAACGTTTGCCCAAAGCTTATCTCTGGGGCAGTCAACAGGAACGGCTAGAATTACTAGCAGGCTGGGTGGATGTATTGGGTACTTATTGGCAAAGCCAACAACGTTTGGTCTTGGACTTAAACAATGTTCCATTGGCCAAACAGCTCAAGTTTGTGGCCGATAGTTTGGGTTTTTGGACTAAGCTTCAGAAAGAGCATCAGGAGTATCGTCTTATTATTGGTGGTAATTTGAAAAGAATTCCTAGTCGAAGACATGATTTGAGCATGCCTGCTTTTCGCAATACTTTGCAGCAGTGCAGTGCCATTCGGGTAGAAAAAGATGTGGTAGACAATTATTATGGTTTTACCTTGGATGCAAATAATCTGTTCTTGCTCGAAGATATGACCGTGACGCACAATACGTCGTTTACAATGGCTGTAGCCAGAAATGCGGCTATTGATTTTAATAAGGGCGTGGCGTTTTTCTCTTTGGAGATGTCTTCCTTGCAGTTGGTCAATCGTCTGATTTCTATGGAAACTGAAATTGCTTCGGAGAAATTGAGAAAAGGACAATTGGAGGATTATGAATGGCAACAATTGCACGCCCAAGTTGATAAATTGAGCAATGTGCCGCTCTTTATTGACGATACGCCGGGTATTAGTATTTTTGAATTGCGGGCCAAGTGTCGCCGCCTCAAGATGCAGCACGATATTCAAATGATTATCATTGATTACCTGCAATTGATGACAGGGGGCGGAGATAACAAGAACGGCAATAGAGAGCAAGAAATTTCGATGATTTCTCGTGGGCTCAAGGGCTTGGCTAAGGAATTGAATGTGCCTGTTATTGCCTTGTCGCAACTTTCGAGAGCGGTGGAAACCCGTGGTGGGTCTAAACGTCCGCAGTTGTCGGATTTGAGGGAATGTATTACAGGCGATACTTTGATTTATAGAGCAGATACAGGGACTTACCAACGCGTAGATGAACTATTGGGGCAAAGTGGATTTAAAGTCTTGGCACTCAATGAACAGCAGCAATTACAAGAGGATACCTGCTTGGAGGTGTGGGAAACAGGAGAAAAAGAAATTTTTGAAATAACGACTCAGTCAGGTCATACCATTAAAACAAGTGCCAATCATCCATTTTTTACCATCAATGGCTGGCAACAAGTGGAGCAGTTGCAAGTAGGCGATTATGTAGCTACTCCTAGAAATATTGATTACAACCAAGAAAACAGCACCCTCAAAGATGAAGAAATCATCCTACTGGCTCACATGATTGGCGATGGCTGTTTTGTAAAAAAACAACCACTGCATTACACCAGCCAAGAACCAGCTTCATTAGACATAGTAGAAGCTTGTGCTCAACAATTGTGGGGTATTCAATCTCGTAGGGTAAAAGATAGCAATAGCAAATATTGTTATCATGTTTATTTGCCTGCTCCTTATCAACTTACACATGGTGTCAGACATCCATTTTCTTTGTTGTTAGAAAAGGTGGGGTTATCCTTTGCAAGATCACATGAAAAAAGAGCTCCTTTGTCTATTTTTAATAGTAGCAAACGACAAGTAGCCTTATTTATACACCATATATGGGCAACGGATGGTGGTATTTTTATTCGAAGAACTAAAGGTTCTTCAAAAATTCACTACAGTTCTAACTCTCTAGGTCTTATCCAAGACCTCAAATCTTTACTCTTGCGTTTTGGGATTGGTGCATCCATTCACAAAACACAAAAAGAAGATTATAAGCCCAATTACACCCTCAATATTACAGGCAAAAACAACATCTTGGCCTTTTACCATTCTATAGGTATTCATGGTAGCAAAGCAGATAAATTAAATGAATTGGCAACACTGTATCAGCAAAAGAATGCCGTACCTAATTCAGATATTGTTCCCAAGGCTCTGTGGAGTTCTATCAAAGTTTTAAAAAAAGAACAAGGTTTTTCAGAACGAGCCTTCCAAGCTGCTTTAGAGATGAGCTATTGTGGCTCTAGTTTGTACAAGAGTAATATTTCAAGACCTCGTTTAGAAAAAATTGCTCAAGTCCTAGAATCAGAATCCCTGCATAACTGGGCGACGAGTTCCATTAAATGGGAAAAAATCATTTCTATTGTTCCTGTTGGTAAAGCCATGACCTATGATATTCATGTAGAAAAGCATCACAATTTTGTGGCGAATAACTTTATTGTACACAACTCAGGCGCAATCGAGCAAGATGCGGATATTGTGTCGTTTATATATAGACCAGAATATTATCAGATATTGGAAGATGAGGAGGGCAACTCGCTCAAAGGTATTGGTGAAATCATTGTAGCCAAACACAGAAACGGGGCCTTGGATTCGGTACGCCTCAAGTGGGATGGTCAATACGCTAAGTTTTCTAACTTGGATGATGATGCCTTTACAGGCTTGGATGATGCAAGTTTCTTTGACCAAGCAGATCAGTTTGGTGGGGAGACGTTTTCGTCTAAGATGAATGCCAGTGAGAATAAAGATATAGATGATGTACCTTTTTAGGTAACATATACCAACAAATAAACTTATAGCCTCTATCGTAGTCGTGTATTATGATAGAGGCTTTTTTAGG
>CAYULH010000011.1:0-63951 GCA_964445645.1 uncultured Aureispira sp.
AGGCTAACCGAGCAACGCGAGCTCATGCAAATAAATTTAAACAACTTCATAAAGTCTTGCACATCAATTTGGTCTGTAACAACACCATTTCTTCCTTCACTATTGGAAGAGATGGTGTTGTTTTTATGTAGAAACAGCTCCTAATATTGCAACTTTTAGTTGCTTTTGTTTTGGTTCAACTAGAGGTTTTCTACCTTTGCCACTATTGATTTATTTCTAACCAATCGCCCATATTGCTGGGGCATTCTTGAAGATAGCCAGATGATGAACTACAATAAAAAACGCCTGAGTAAGAAGAAATTAATAGAATTATACGAGCGTCTGCTCCAACCACGCATGATTGAAGAAAAAATGCTGGTCTTGTTGCGTCAAGGGCGCATTAGCAAATGGTTTGCAGGCATTGGGCAAGAGGCGATTGCCGTGGGCGTAACGGCTGCCCTAAAGCCAGAGGAGTATGTATTTACCATGCACCGCAACTTGGGTGTATTTACCACCCGTGATGTACCGTTGGAACGTTTGTTTTGTCAGTGGCAAGGCAAATTACCGGGGTTTACCAAGGGGCGAGATCGCTCGTTTCATTTTGGTGCGCCCGAATTTAATATTGTGGGCATGATTTCGCATTTAGGGCCTCAATTATCGTTTGCAGGTGGCGTTGGTCTGGCTAGTAATTTGGCTCAAGAAGGGCATATTGCTGTTGCCTTTACAGGCGAAGGAGGAACGAGTGAAGGGGATTTTCATGAAGCACTCAATGTAGCTGCTGTATGGAACTTGCCCGTGCTTTTTGTAATTGAGAACAATGGTTATGGGCTTTCTACCCCTACAGAGGAACAATATGCTTGCAAGGATTTGGTAGATCGTGCCCAAGGGTATGGCATGGAAGGCCACAAAATAGATGGCAATAATATACTAGAGGTTTACCAAACGGTAGATAAGCTCGCCAATTCTATGCGTGAAAACCCACGCCCTATTTTATTGGAGTGCAAGACCTTTAGAATGCGTGGGCATGAGGAGGCTTCGGGCACCAAATATGTTCCGCAAGAGCTAATGGATTATTGGGCAGAGCGTGACCCCATCAAAAATTATGAAAATTTCTTGTTACAGGAAGGTATTTTGAATGAGCAAATCATCAAGGAATTGCGCCAACGCTACAAAAAAGAAATTGAAGCAGGCTTGGCCATTGCTTATGACACGCCTGACGTTGCAGCCAGCTTAACCACCGAATTGGGCGATGTGTATGCGGCTCATGAACAAACTGTGGTGGCCCCCGATTTTTCAGATACCCAAGAAGTCCGTTTGGTAGATGCTATTTCTAGTGGGCTGCGCCAAGGGATGGAGCGTTATGATAATTTGGTGCTGATGGGGCAGGATATTGCCGATTATGGCGGTGTTTTTAAAATCACGGATGGTTTTGTGGCACAATTTGGCAAGGAGCGTGTACGCAATACGCCACTCTGTGAAAGTGCTATTGTGGGGATTGCGCTCGGTTTGAGCCTCAAGGGGTATAAGGCCATGGTAGAAATGCAGTTTGCAGATTTTGTGACCTGTGGTTTTAATCAGATTGTAAACAATGCTGCTAAGTTGCATTATCGTTGGGGGCAAAATGTGGATGTGGTGATTAGAATGCCTACTGGTGGTGGGGTTGGTGCCGGCCCTTTTCACTCCCAAAGCAATGAGGCTTGGTTCTTTCATGTTCCGGGGCTAAAAATCGTTTACCCTTCCAATCCTGTGGATGCCAAGGGCTTGTTGTTGGCGGCCCTAGAAGACCCCAATCCTGTTTTGTTTTTTGAACACAAGGCCCTGTATCGTTCCCTCTCTGCCGAGGTGCCTACTGCTTATTATACCACAGAAATAGGCAAAGCGGTTGTAGCGCAAGAGGGTACAGAGGCTACTATTATTGCTTATGGCAATGCCGTGCATTGGGCCAAGGCTGCCGCCGAACAATTGGGGGCTTCTGTAGAAGTGCTGGATTTGCGGACTTTGTTGCCCTTGGATTATGAGGCGATTGCGGCCACGGTCAAGAAAACCAATCGGGTGCTCTTGTTGCACGAAGATACCATTACAGGGGGCATTGGTGCCGAACTGGCGGCTTATATCGGCGAGCATTTGTTTGAGCATTTGGATGCTCCTATCAAGCGGGTGGCGAGCTTGGACACGCCTTTTCCTTTTGCCAAGGACTTGGAACGCCAGTTCTTGCCTCAAGAACGGCTGCTGACTGCTTTGGAGGAATTACTAGCTTATTAATCCACCATCATGATCAGAACCTACGATTTTAGAGCTATTCACAAAATTATGGCCCTAGTAAGTTTGGTTATTTCTGTGGCTGTAGTGATTTGGATAGGGGTAACTATTGAATTAGGGTCGTACATCCCCTTATTTTTCTTGCTCTATATTCTGTCGGCTATCGTGCAGTACAGACACTATTCTAAGCCTTATATTATCATAGAAAATAAAGTAATCTTGATCAGATTAAATTGGATTAGAAAAATAAACATCAACCTAGAGGACATAGATAAAATTGAGCGTAAAATGCTGCATCTGAAGCTGCGTTTGCACAATGGTTCTAAAAAATCAATTGCTCTATTTTATATGAATAAGGCAACACAAAATCGCTTGACCAAAGACCTTACGGACTTGCTGGAGGGCGAATTGGACTTGTCGGTGCATTTGATGGAGTAGCAGAGATTATAATTATATCAACATAAAAAAAACTGCTCTAACCTGTATCAACAAGTTAGAGCAGTTGTCTATTTATGGAGTTGCCTTTTATACTTTGGGCAATGTCACATCATCCATTTGTACATGAATATTACGCACATCCAAGGCTCTATCGTTCACATCTTCGGCACTGTTTTCTAGGCGCAAGACCCCCCGAGGACACACAGCCGCACAAACCCCACAGCCTACACAAGAGGCACGCAAAATATCCTGCCCACGTTGAGCATAAGAGCGTACATCAATTCCCATTTCGCAGTAAGTAGAGCAATTGCCACAAGAAATACACTGACCGCCATTGGTGGTGATTCTAAAGCGAGATTTGACACGTTGTACAATACCTAAGATTGCAGCCAATGGACAACCGTAACGGCACCACATTCTATTGCCCATAACAGGATAAAATCCAGTTCCAACTACGCCTGCAAACATAGAGCCTATCAAGAATCCATACCAGCGGCGCACTTGATAAATGTCTAGTTCTATGATTCCTAAATTGACTTTGCTGGCTTCTGGGTTGATGAAATATTGATAAATTTGTAAGCCTGTCATAATAATAACCGCTACCAACACACTGTAAATCACATAGCGTTCTACTCTCCAAGCTCTCAAGCTCTTGTCTGATTGCTGACGGAAAGGATCGCCCAATGTTTCGGCCAAACCGCCACAACCACAAACCCAAGAGCAATACCAGCGTTTGCCATAGAGGTAGGTAAATAGCGGTACGATGACCAAGGTTAGAATAATTCCCCACACAAACATCATCATGCCCACATTCATGCCCAAAAAGGTCTGTTCGTTATTTTCTAATAGCTTGTCTAGTCTATAATCATAATAAAAACCATAATCTAAGGGCCAAGGGGTCGATAAATTGTAGGAAGGTGTATTTAAATAAGCCAGTAATTCTGGTAATAAAAAGGCAAAGGAGATTTGAAAAAACAGCACAGAGCCTGTTCTCACCAATTGATATTTATTGTGCCGATATTTAATAAACATTCTTATACCCATCACAATCATAACCACAGTGTACAAGAATCCATACAAAAACCACTGGTCTGCTTGGGCAGATGGATCGCCTTGTAAGAATTGCTTCACAGGATCCACCATACGTACCCAATTGTAAATATATTGCTCATTGAAATACAATAAGATATAAAATACAATCAAGAAAGTACCTAGCAGCATCCCCAACCAGCCATTGCCAATAGTAGTGGTACCCGGTTTCCAAGGTATACGGCCTTCTTTGTACTCAAACACCCCAATCAGTAGCATCACTACTGCCGTGATACCCAAGGTGATGCCCACATAAAAATACCCTTGTTCATACTCTTGGGTATGCCACATCACATAACAGCTTCCAAGAATAACAGCCGCTACGGCCAGCATTTGCAGCACGGGCACGATACCTTTTTGGAATTGATTAAAAAAGATGTGGTCGTGCTTAATACCGGGAATTTTACGCACATCAGGTATAATGTACATCAGAGCGCCAAGGCTTCCGAGTATAAATACCAAGAAGAAAAAGAGTCCGGGATTGCTTCCTGTTAGGCTGGTTACATTACTAGTCAGCAATTTTTTGTTGTATTCTACCACTGTACCATCGCCCATTCTGTAGCTCCATTCGTCTACCCCTTCGGGCAAATTGGTGGCATTCCAGATGTTTTGTTCAGGATTGACCCCGCTCAAGCTGTCCAATCGTGCTTGGGCTTTTTTGAGAATGGGAAACATGGCTTTCCCAAAATTGTAATTGAGGTGGTACTCCTTTTCCCATTCGGCACCAGCCACTTGCTTAATGGCCTCACGACGATATTCACTATCAATCACCTCCAAGGTCTTGTCATTGAGGCGGTGGCTGCTAAAGGTGAGACTTACAAAAAATAGGACAAAAGAAAAGGTAAAAAGTGCTAGACCTGTTATTTTTAAAGCTTTCATAGTAGAGATAAACGTATCGGGATGGTTAGGAACTTAGGATTGTGTCGTCAATTTGTTTTTTAGGAAACGCAAAGCAGCCGTCAAGCTCCGTTTTTGTTGGAGTTGTATATTGGCATTAAACTGCTTATTGTACAAGGCTATTACATCTGCCTCATATTCCTTGAAGAATTCAGGGTCAAAGTTGGCCAATCCTAGATTTTGTAAAACCGTTTCTACCGATGTTTCTTCCAAAATCCATTTTTCACATACCTCGTGTCGGTAACGAATTCCCATTAGATTAAAACCTAAAATAGCTTTGGTCTCCTTGTCAAACACCAATCGAATGCTTTTTTGGCCATCGGCATGTTCCCAATACAATTGGGCGTGATTTTCTGGAGGGTGCGCCATAACGGTGCCGTATACTTGGTACTCAATATCCAAGAACTTAGCAGAGTTGAACCACAATTGAGGCACATAAGCTGTACGATTACCGCAAATAGTATGCGCCACGGTTTCGCCCATCATGCGCCCTGTGTACCATATTGCCTCAATAGGACGTCGGCCTTCTTGGGGGTTCATCATCTGGGCACAATCCCCTATGGCATATACATCGGGGGCTGTTGTTTCCAAATAATCATTGACCAAAATACCTCTTTGGGTATCAACATCGCAATGCTCTGATTCCTTGACAAAATTGATATTGGGGTGTACACCAGCCGTAAGTCCCACAAATTGGCAAGCAATTTCTTCTCCCTTGCTGGTTATTACGGCTCTGGCTCTGCCATTACTATCGCTCAAAATTTCCTTGAGTTCTGTGCTCAACCGCAAATCTAAGTGATGCTCTTTGATATGGCGACTAATCATTTCTGATTCTTCTTTGGGCAATACATTGCACCAATAACTTTTTTCGCGTACCAAAAGCGTAACAGGGATATTACGAGAGTGGAACATTTCGGCCATCTCAATTCCAATTAATCCTCCTCCTACTACTACGGCGTGTTTGGTATCGGCCGAGTAAGCCTCCATACGCTCCAAATCAGGATAAGAATACATACCCTGCACTCCTTTGAGGTCTTGGCCCGGCCAGCCAAAATAATTGGGGGCCGATCCTGTTGCCAAAATCAATTTGTCGTACTGCATTTCGCCTTGTTTGCTCAACTGCAAAGTCTTGGTTTGGGTATTAATACTTGATACATAATCAAATACTAAATCTAGGCGATTTTTTTTCCAGAACCAATCTTCATACGGCTTGATGTCGTCATAGCGCATGTGGCCCATATATACATACATAAGGGCAGTGCGAGAAAAGAAATGTTCTGTTTCGGCAGAAATAATGGTAATGCGTTTATCACTGAGTTTGCGAACGTAGCGAGCGGCCGTCACGCCACTAATTCCATTACCAATAATGACAACGTGTTCTTGGGTGTTGGTCATAACAACAAAAGGCTTTTGGTTTCTGCACTATAAGCAGAATACAAGCTGTTATCAGTATAATATTGATAACAGCTGTGTTATAATTAAAACAGTACAGTATACCTCCAACCAGTGAACTATAACCTATATCTCAAACCTACATTATAGGTATTAATAGACGTAGCTCCGGGAGATAGAAGATCATAAACTCCCTCTATTGGCAAATAAGCACTGTACATAAATTGTATTTCAAAATTGGGTGTCAATAAGTATCGAGCACCACCTCCCCATTCCAAAAAGTAGACACTAGTAGCATACAAAGAAAGTCGTGGTGTTACAAAATAATTGAAAAAACCACGCAGTAGGGGCAACTGAAACCTAAATTGTTCCCCTGCACGAATCCCTTGCCAATACGTCAAGGCAAAAAACAATTGTGACTTGCTAGATATTGGATGAATATAGTACATCTGTGTAACGCTGTAAATGCTTTGATCTACGGTGTTATCTTTGGGCAAATTCTGTATGGGCAACATCAACCCTTGTTCAAAAGACAAGTTGAGGTTTTTGAACGGTGCAAAACGCACATGTAATCCCATGTGCGACAAACCATAATCAGCATACAAACTCGAATTGGCCGTAGCACGCCCTGCGGTATATAAGGGTGTACGTTCCATACTCATGACCTCAAAAGGGGAAGCACTAAAATCATCCCGTTCTCTTGACGATCGAAACAAAAAACTAACTCCAATATCTAATTTTCCTGTCAAGCCATAAAAGGCTGTATTGTAACTATTAAAATAGGTGTTTCTCGAACCCAAGTTCTTAGTACCAATACCTACGGTATAAATACTATTAAAATTGATAAATTCTGCTTGTCCTTTGGGCAAGGTAATGACTTGCGCCAAGTTGGCATAGCCCCCTGCTGCTTCCTTTTTTTTCTTTTTCTTATTAACCGATGCAAAACCAGATTCATAGCTATTCAACGTCCAATCTTCATTGGTATATACAATAGAAACATCCGCATCTATAGGCTCTACTCTGTAAGCATTCAGAAACTCCACAACACTGGGAGTAAAAGAGTGTTTGTAACGCTTGAAAAGCAACGGTAGCTTTAGTTGCTTGGTTTCACGGTGGTAATAAATCCATTGCGGATTATTAACCACTTTTATCACCCGTTGCTTTAACTGTGTTTCGAGCTGGTCGGGCTGGTAAGCATAATTGGCAATAGGCGCAGCAGCCACAGAACCATTAACCAAGACAAAGTGCAAGCGTGCATCTTGATAGTTGCCCAAGATATATTGCTCCAATGCCTCTAATGTAGTTGGTGTTCCAGCTACTTTGTAGGTAATTTCGTCCCAAAATTCTACAATCTCATTAGGAGATGCAATAGGATAATGCTGGACAATATTATCAATTACCAATAAGTTATAAGCATTGATATAAAATGCTTTTTGCTCTGTAGAGGACAATTTATCTACAGGCATTGTTTTTATCATTGCTACCAAATCATCCAACTCCTTGTGATGATGGTGATAAAGTGCTTGGTATTTTACTACATTATGCTGTGCGTAAGTAGCAAAAAATCTATTGGCTTGGTCAAAAAAAACAGCCGTTTGGGCAGTTAGCTCATTTGCAAAAAGCAAACAACTAAAAAGTAGCCCTATTAATAATGCTTTCATATACGTTAGGTTAAACTGTTCTGGTATTGGTAATCTATTATATTATACCAACAGAATCAAAACAGCGATGTTTTAGGTAAGTACAATAAGTTTTTTCTTATTTGCCTAATAAAGTAAAAGACTCTAAAGATAACCCATATCTACCTAATCTAACGTTTTTTTACGGTGCTACTGCTTTTAAAGACGTTTTTTAACATAAAAAATTAGCTCTCAACAACCAACTCTATTTGCTGCTTTATTGATAGCCCAAACTAAACTAAGAATTAATTTGGACTATAGTGCAATATAACTAAATTAAAATCTATATCTCAATCCCATGTTATAAGTTTGTACGTTGGTAGATGTCTTGGTATAGATTTGTGATAAGCCCGGAATAGGGATGTAATACGAGTACAATGCCTGAATCTCAAATTGTGGCGTAATCAAGAACTTGGCGCCAATACCCCATTCTGTAAACAAAGTAGTCGTGGCATACAAAGAGAATCTATTGGTAGCAAACCAAGTCAAGAAACCTCTCAAATACGGCACCTGAAATTCAAATTCATCTTGTGGGTTCAGGCTAATTGGCTGCCAGAAGGTCAAGGCAATGAACAAGCCCAATTTTGGGTTCAATTGCTTGTCGTAATACATTTGAGTGACCCAAAACAGTCTATCATTAACGGTGTTGTTAAATGGAACATTTTTGATAGGAAAGTAAAATGCTTGATCGAAAGAGATGCCTATTTTCTTGAATGGAGAAAATCGAACTCTGGGGCCCATCGCACTCAATCCCCAAGAGCGAGAAATGGTTCTACCCGGCCTAGAAGTATTATCGGGTGTATTCTGAAAATCAAAGGGCTTGAAAGGACTGTCCCCTATAGCATCTCCAAAACGATTGGAAGCCAAGATAAAATCCCAAGATAAGTCCAAACGCCCATTCACACCATACGTAAAGTAGAACAAACTAGTTAGACCAGAATAGATGTTATCACCAGAAAATTCAGCCGTATAAATCGTATTAAAATTATTAATCTCAAATTTTCCTTTTGGGAGCGTAGCAGCAGCTATAATGGGTTGGAATTTGGGTTTGTCATCATCAGGGGCTTCAATAGAGGAACTAGCAGCAGAAGCGTCATTAGTAGTCCAATCATAAGGATAGTAGCTTATTTTGGTAGCATCAGCCAATTTTTCTGTGCGATAACTGTTAATAAATTCTTTGGCATTGGGCTTAAAATCGGCCACATACCACTCAAAAATTTTGGAAACAGCCGCAACATTGGTAGAATGCTCTACTTGGATAAATTCAGTATCATTAACAGCCGCTTTGGTACGCATATCCAATTGTTCTTCCAATTTGTTGGGCATGTAAGCAAAATTTGCAATAGCGGGGCAGCTCACCGCCGCACAAACCAATACAAAATGCAAGCGTGCATCTTTGTAACGATTTAATAACTCTTTCTTTTCGTAATTATTTAGCGTTGTTTTTTTGCCTGCAATGGTATACTTCACGCCATCAAAAAAACCAGTTACATCCAAGGGGCTTTTGAGAGGATAATTATCTACCACCCCTTTGATAACCATTATATTATAACTATTAATACCAAAAGCCTTGCGCTCGTTCTCGCTATATTCCTCTGGCTTGGCCTTTTTGATAAAAGCTACCAATTTGTTCAATTGGGCTGGATTGTCCTGTATAGCTTTGTAATTGACGTTGTTATCAGAAACATGGGCAGCAAAAAAGCTATTGGCATCCTCAAAATACTGCTCCAAGGATTGTGCAGTGGCTTGGTTTAATGTCATCCAATAAATGGATAAGACAAATAAAAAATATTTCATTACGAAATGATTATATAAATTAACAAACGGCGATTCTGAATCGTATGAGTTGTAGAATAGAGATAGGTTAGGAAAGATAAGCCATTAATTGCTCCTTTTCTTTCCTTAAATCATTTTTTGCAGGTATACCAAAAAAGCCTTTCGAGTCAGACCCCCGTCAACCCGAAAGGCAAGGACACATAAGGACAAGCAGCCAAGGCTGCTATTTCCAAATCTAATAAGACTCAAACCCTTGTCTTAATCGTTGCTATATAAAACTTCTAGGCTTACAAGTGCAGTAGAAGTATTGCTTGCTTTGTTATTACAAATATAGAGGACGCATTTTATTGCTGTTGTCGCCTAGACGACAGCTAACGATTTTTTAGCCTCACCTTATTTTTATTTTATTGATAATCAATACTTTAAATTACAAATAAAAATGAAAAATTTTTCTTGTTTTCATTTGTAGTTTAAGTGGTAGCTTTACTTGGTTGTTCTTTTGGTGCCTCGATACAGATCAAAACGCATATACTGACACTCCAAGCCGCCATTGTACAGCGCAATTTTCTTGGACGGACGCAAGCCAATAAAACGATTAAAGTTCTTGATAGAACTAATCAACCACGCTTGATAACCGGGGGCATCTGCCTTGAGCCGATCGCCAATTCGGCCGTACAATTCTTCTACGTCCTCGTGGTTCATACGTTCGCCATAAGGCGGATTGCTAATCATAACGCCCGGTGTAGTAGGAAACTCAAAGGCTCTAAAAGGCGTGGCATACAATTGGATCGCAGCCCCAACCCCAGCAGCCGCTACTTGTTGCTTGGTAAAACCAATAATTTTTTTGGAAATATCTGCGCCTATAATTGTTCCGTCAAAACGCTGTTCTTCAGCCCTAGCGGCCAACCAAACCTTGTCCCAGAGTTTTGGGTCAAAATTTTTCCAGTGCTTAAATCCATATTCCTCTCGCTTGATATTGGGGGCTATATTCTTGGCATACAAGGCGGCCTCTGTCACCAATGTACCCGTTCCACAAAAAGGATCGACAAAAGGTGTTTTTCGATCCCAGCCCGACAATAAAATCATGCCTGCTGCCAAGACTTCGTTCAAGGGGGCACGGTGCCCTTTGTCTCGATACCCACGCCGATGCAGCGACATACCCGAACTATCAATGGAAATAGTACACTGGTCTTTATATAAATAAACATCAATCAGAATATCTGGATTTTGCTTGTCTATAGAAGGGCGTACGCCTCTTAGGCGACGAAATTGATCGACAATAGCATCCTTTACCTTGAGAGCCACAAAGGTGCTGTTATTAAAATTGGGCGCTTTAATGACCTTGGCTTGTACGGCAAAACTTTGGTCGGGGGTAAACCAACGCAACCAATTGAGCCGATGGGCAAAATTGTACAATTGATTTTGATTGGTCACTTGCGAACGCTCCAAAGGGTGCAAAATACGCAGGGCTGTTCTCAACTGAAAATTGGCTCGATACAGTAAATCTATTTCCCCCTCAAAAGCCACCGCTCTGGATAGTTTTTTGACATTGCTGGCACCCAATTCTTTTAATTCATCTTCTAAAACACCTTCTAAGCCTAAAAATGTCTTGGCGGTATATTGCTGCATGATTTGGTTGTTTAATAACTGAAATAGTGTGGTCAACAAAACTACAAAAATAACTATTCTTGCACCGAATTTATCCAAAAATAGATACCTTTGTTCAAAAGATTCAGAAATAATTGAAAGTTTACTAAACGCTTTGCTTTTGATTATTGTTATCATAATACTTATTAGTACGAAACAACATCTCGTGAGTATTGCACGAATTCACATAAAAATAACCAAATGCAAGTAAATGATCTGCTACAACGCGCTTTAGACTTAGACTACTTAACGGCTGAAGAGGGCGTGTTTTTGTTTGAGAATGCCAGCACAGCAGAATTGATGTATGTTGGCAATAAAATAAAATTGCACCATGTTCCCCACAACAAAGTAACTTGGATTATTGATCGCAATTCTAACACTACGAATGTTTGTATTGCCAATTGTAAATTTTGCAACTTTTACCGCCGCCCCAAACACAAGGAGGCTTATGTAACCACTATTCCTGAATACAAAGAGAAAATTGATGAATTGTTCCGATTTGGGGGCGAGCAGTTGTTGTTGCAAGGCGGACACCACCCAGACTTGGGATTGGATTTTTATTGCAATCTCTTTAAGGAATTGAAGGAATTGTACCCCACTCTAAAGCTTCATGCGCTAGGGCCGCCAGAAATTGCACACATCGCCAAACTGGAAGGGGCAAGCCATACCGAGGTATTGAGTGCCTTGCACCAAGCAGGTTTGGACTCCTTGCCGGGGGCTGGAGCCGAAATTCTAAACGATCGGGTTCGCCGAAGAATTTCGAGAGGAAAATGCACAGGAAGGGAATGGTTGGAAGTGATGGAAGCTGCCCACCAACTGAATATTACGACCAGTGCCACCATGATGTTTGGGCACATCGAAACCAATTATGAGCGTATGGAGCATTTGGTTTGGTTGCGGGAGGTGCAAGACAAAAAACCAGCCCACGCCAAAGGCTTTTTGGCCTTTATTCCTTGGCCTTTTATGGATGAAGATACCATTCTCCAACGCCTTATCAACAAACGCAGCACCTACACTGGTGATGAATATATCCGAATGATTGCCATGAGCCGTATTATGTTGCCCAATGTGGTCAATATTCAAGCCTCTTGGCTCACCGTGGGCAAGCAAGTTGCTCAAACTTGTTTGCATGCGGGTGCCAATGATTTTGGCTCTATTATGATTGAAGAAAATGTGGTGTCTGCGGCTGGTGCAGCGTTCCGATTTACAGCAGATGGTATACAAAAAGCTATTGCAGAGGCTGGTTTTGAGCCTCAATTACGCAACCAGCAGTACGAATATAGAGATTTGCCAGAGGGCATTGTTCAGCAGGAGCTGGATCATGCTACTATGATTGTGGATTAGAGAATTGCTACAGACTTCCCCCGTCAGCATGGTGCTCCTTGGCTCCAATTGGTGAGTTAAGGAGCTTTTTTTTGTGGAAGTGTTGTTTCCCTTAGACTTGCTGTATATGTTTTTTAAATTATAAGCCCCTTTGTCAGTCCACAATATACAGCAAATCAACATCCTCTTTACAAACCCCTTTCCCAACTTTAGCATTTAATTAATAGGCTGAACTCCTTGATTTTTAAACAACTTTGTTATATTGTTGCATTAGGGGGAAAGTTGTTTATGAATCATCCATAAAGTATTAAACTATACTCTTCCTGTTGTAACTCCTCATTCAACAAATTGGCAGGAGTTCTTGTATTACTATCAATCTATTACTACTTCGTAATAAAATTATATACAATTGATTATCAGAAACACAAAACAACAAAAAACTAAGATAATTTGATAATCAATTAGATATAATACACTACTGTTTTCTTGGATAAAGGAATTAGCCTATTCACGAAGTATTAAATCTAGTTATCATGACAAAAATAAAAAATAGATGTGTTCTTATCACAGGAGGCGCATCGGGAATCGGCAAATTAATCGCCAAACGTTGTTTGGAGGCCAAAGCGTACAAAGTTATTCTTTGGGACATCAACGAAGTGAATTTGCTCAAAACCAAGTCTCACTTTGCCAATTTGGGTTATAGTGTAGATGTGGATGTAGTGGATGTATCTAACTTGGAGGATATAGAAAAAGCCGCCAAACGAGTAAAAGATGCCTATACGACTATTGATATTTTATTCAATAATGCAGGGATTGTTGTTGGAAAACCGTTTGTAGAGCATTCTCATAGAGATATTGCCAAAACCATTTCTATCAATACTTCTGCACTCATGCACATTGCCAAGGAGTTTTTGCCGGGTATGGTAGACCAATGCGAAGGGCACTTGATTAATATTGCCTCTGCTTCTGGATTGATTTCCAACCCCAATATGTCGGTTTATGCGGCGAGTAAGTGGGCCGTAATTGGTTGGTCTGATTCGGTACGCCTAGAAATGGAGCGCGACAAAACAGGGGTAAAAGTAACCACCGTATTACCGGGTTATATCAGCACAGGTATGTTTGATGGGGTCAAAGCACCTCTACTAACGCCTATTCTAACCCCTGATTTTATAGTAGACAAGATCATGGAAGGGGTACGCAAAAATGAAGTGATGCTCCAAGAGCCATTTATGGTCAAATCTGTACCTTTACTGAAGGGTATTTTGCCCACCCGTATGTTTGATTTTGTAGCAGGCAAAATCTTTGGGGTACACAGTACCATGGATACCTTCAAGGGCCGTCCGTCCAAAGTAGCTGTTCCAGAAAAAGATGATTTATCTGCCAAGAAATAGTTGCCTATTATCACCATAAGTCAAATCCCTACTGGCCAATAGAAGCACAGTAGGGATTTTTCATTTAAGCAGATAATTACAGTGCTTTTTTGAAAGCCTCAATGAGTCGATGACTGGCCTGAAAAGGGGATATTTTGGAAGCCAATACTTGCTGTTTGAGCTGTTCGTACAGGCTTTGTATAGCGGCGTGGCTGTAAAACAATTGTTGGAGCTGGCTGCCCAAACTCTCCTCCAACCAATAGGCGGCTTGTGCTTGGCGATTTTTTTCCCAATAGCCATTGATGGTGCTGTGTCGCTGGTACTTTAGAATATGTTCCCAGATGGTGTCCAAGCCTGTTTTTTCGAGTGCCGAGCAGAGTTCGGCCGTGGCAATCCAGCCACTGGCCTTGGGCGGAAACAAGTGTAGGCCATTTCGGCATTGTCGCTTGGCGAGTTTGGCAGCAGGCAGTGCATCGCCATCGGCTTTATTGATGGCAATGAGATCAGCCATTTCCATGACCCCTCGCTTGATGCCTTGCAGCTCATCCCCTGCATTGGGCAACAGCAACAACAAAAAGAAATCCACCATAGAATGCACGGCCGTTTCGGACTGCCCCACCCCCACCGTTTCTACCAAAATAGTATCAAATCCAGCTGCCTCACACAGTATGATGCTTTCTCTAGTTTTTTGGGCCACGCCCCCCAAGGAACTGCCTGCCGCCGAAGGGCGTACAAATACATTGGGGTGATTGGACAGGGTTTCCATTCGGGTCTTATCCCCCAAAATACTGCCCTTGGTCACCTGACTACTCGGGTCTATGGCTAGTACAGCCACGTGGCGTTGCTCGGCCACCAATAATTGCCCAAAACTATCAATAAAGCTACTCTTACCCACTCCGGGGGTTCCTGTAAGCCCAATTCGCAAGGATTGACCACTATGGGGCAAGCATCGCTCAATCAGCTCTTGCGCTAGTACTTGGTGCTTGGCTTGTGTACTTTCTATGAGTGTAATAGCCTGCCCAAGTGCTACTCTATCCCCTTGTAGCAAGGCTTGGGTCCATTCATCTACGCTTCGTTGGGGTCTTTTTTTGCGCTTAAAATGCTTGTTGATGGCAGGGGGTGGCGTTGTTCCTTTGGAAATGTGTAAGGCACTTTTGGGATTGGAATGCTTTTTTTTCATAACAATGAATAACGACTACAAACAAGCTTTTAACAGAATGCTCTTTGGAGAAAATAGCATGTTGGCACACTTCTTTAATAAATAGTATTAGAAAGATACACTTTATCAGTGCCTTCTAGGCTTAACAACTCCATTTTTTGCTGTTGGTTGCTGATTTTACCTTAAAAATTCCTGTTATTATGAATCATAAAAAATACACTACCCTTGGACTACATCTAGCTGCTTGGCCCCTGCTTTTGTTGTTGTTTGGCTGCCATGTACATGTAGATGCGCCTATTGATCCTTGTTATCCTTTTTTGGGCGTTTATCATGCCGAAGAAACCTTTTACAATCCTGCTACGGGCTTTTATGAAGTGGTAGAATACGATTTTGAAGTCATTGAAACGGGCAGCCACGGTCTGCGCTTGATACCACTTGGCCCTCATGGATTTTATGGAACGCCTTGTGACTTAGTAGGCGATGTTTTTCAGTCAGGTGCTCTTGAATTTCCTATCAATATTTGTCATCCCGACCCTTATAATACCTATGAATTTTCGGGCGTGGGAACCCTATCTGCTGATGGAAATTACCTGCATTTGGATTTTGATATAGACTACTGTACCAATGGGGGTTGTGTACCCGAACCAGAAATGTATGTGGATGCTTATAGAATATAAATAGGTCTCTTCTTACAGCACAGCATATTCTAAGGTATTTTGTGTACTTTTGGGGCAAAATTTTTAGTGTATGAATGTAGTCTTGGTTGCCCCAGAATACCGCCCCAATCTTTCTTCTATGATTAGAAGTGCAGAGTTTTATGGCTTGGACAAGGTTTATATCTATGATGCCAATTCATTGCTATTGCCGCCTACCCACAGCAAAAAAGCACGGGCAGATATGGCACACATGGCCAAAGTATGGACGGCAGGAGCGATTGACCATATTGAGATCGAAAAAATAGAGGATTTGGAAGTTTTTTTGACCAATTATGAGGGCCGAAAAATAGCAACCTTGGTGGATACTACAGCTCAAAATCTACAGGATTTTGCATTTGAAGCCAATGATTTGTTGCTTTTTGGGAGTGAAAAGGCAGGATTGCCTGAGGCTATTTTGCCCCTAATTGATCACCGTGTTTATATTCCTGCGGTGGGCCACACCCCTTGCCTCAATGTAGCTGTTACCTTTGGTATTGTGCTGCACCAAGCCTTGCATTCAATCTAAAAAAACAATCCAACACTTTGTGTGTTATTTATAATGATAATAGCACTGCATTATAACGCTGTTATCTTCCTACTCAATTTATACCTTTTGTAATGGAAAACATGATTAACATCACGGTCATTGACCGTCAAGGAGCAAGCCATCAATTTGAAGCCCCCACAGATATGAATATGAATATGATGGAATTTTGCAAGGCTGCAGAATTGCCTGTAGAGGGCACTTGTGGAGGCATGGCTTTGTGTGCCAGTTGCCACCTATATGTAGAAAGCGACCACGAGTTGGCAGCGCCTTCGGATGATGAAGAGGATATGCTGGACCAAGCTTTTTTTGTAGAGGATAATAGTCGTTTGGGCTGCCAAATTCATTTGCACGATGGGCTAGAGGGCTTGGTGGTGCGTTTGGCTCCTGTGAGTTAGTAGGGTGTTTTTTTTCTGTTATAATGAGAATAGTCGTGCATTATGATTACTAGAATAAAAATAGATGGTTTTAAGTCTTTTAGCGATTTTGAGGTAGAATTGAAGCCTTTTAATGTGATTGTGGGTGCGAATGGCAGTGGCAAGAGTAATTTGTTGGATGCCTTGAAGTTGTTGCGGGATTTGTCGAATTATAGTGTTGCAGAAGCTTTTTCTAAACAACGAGGCACTGCATCAGAGTTGTTTACTAGGTATCCCGATGGCACTTCTGCTCAGGAAATGAAATTTGAGGTGGATGTGTTTTATGTCAATCATTATGATGAAGAAAAGAGAAATCAGTTTAGAATAAGATATAGTTTTACTATTGCCAAAGTTACCATTGAAAATATAGATAAACTAGCTGTTACGCAAGAAGATATTTTTACAATCCCTCCTCATACAGACAAATGGCTTGATAATAATATTCCTAATGTGTATAAATCAGAATGGTTAAGTAACCTTTACACCAAAATAACACACCTGAGTAATGAACAACCACAGAATGAACTAATCATTCAAAGAGGAGGAAATTATACCAATGAGCAAGAAACAGGTATCCCCATACTCACATATGAGGTGCTTCCTATAATGTTTGGGCAATGTATAAAACAATTAAAGTTTCTAGATTTAGACCCTAAGAAATTGCGTGAACCGAGCCCTGTACGAGGGAATGATATACTCAAAGAAAATGGACAGAACCTACCTGCTGTATTGCATAGAATGGCCGTCAATGATACAAGAGTATTAAAGCACATTGCCATAACATTAAACTATGTATTATCCACCCATAAAGACATAAGAATTAAACACAATAAAGATGAAAACAAATACTACATTGAATTAAAATCTAAAAAAGATATTTGGTTTAATGCACGCCTATTATCAGAAGGTACACTTAGAGTTTTGGCATTCTTAGTGTTAAAATTTGATGAAGAACATCAAGGGCCACTCTGTGTAGAAGAACCTGAAAATGGAGTCCACCACACTCGCATTAAGGCCATTTTAGAAACATTACTAGATATTAGTTCAGACTTTTCTAGAGAGCCTTTTGAAAAGGAGATGTTAAAACAAGTCTTTATTACAAGTCATTCTCCTGTATTATTATCCAAAGCTTTAAAACTAAAAGGAAACATTGGACTATTTCATGCACAAATAGTAAGTGCTGTCAATTATATCCCAGGTTACATACTCGATATTACACAGGTTTATCCCATTCAGAAGGAAGAAAACTCTTCAAAGATCACCTTGAACATAGGAGATCGTCATATCTATGCAAAACAAGTTATTGATTATTTGGAAAGTACTAAAAACCCTGAAGATTAGTCGTCTATGAAGTCTATATTAAACATAGCTTGCTTTGTGGAAGGAGATACTGATCGAAGATTTTTGTCCCCTGTTATCAAACGTACTTTTGAAGATTTGTCCAACAATATTGATTATTTTATTCAAATAGCTGCACCTATTTTTTTAGGAAAAAGCACTAAAAAAGACATTCAAGAGTATCAAGATGTTGTGCATGAGTATGATATTATTTTTATTCACCTAGATTCAGACAAACCTAATGATGACACTCAAGCACATAACACATATAACAATATCATTTCTATATTTGAGCAGCATCAAACCAAATTTATTCCAATTATTCCGATAACAATGATAGAAGCGTGGATGCTGGCAGATGAGTCTGCTTTTTTAAATCAAATACAAATAGATTTGTCCTATTCACAGTTAGGAATTAATAAGAACCTAGAAAAAATTGCTAATCCTAAAAAGAGTATTGTTGAAGCAATTAGAATTGTAGACCAACAGTTGCCTAAAAAACGAAGAGGAAAAGTCAAAATAGGCGAACTATACGAAATTCTAGGAGAGAATATTAGACTATCAGAGCTTCAAAAACTTGCTTCCTATCAAAAATTCCAAGAAGCAGCCCGAGAAGCACTAATAAAAGCAAATTTTTTACAACCATAAAAAAACATATCAAAATGGCCATTACGCTACAAGTGGGCGACAAAGCCCCAGCATTTGAGGGAAAAGACCAAGATGGAAATACCGTTAAATTATCTGATTTTGCAGGCAAGAACTTGATTTTGTATTTCTATCCCAAGGACAATACATCGGCTTGCACCAAGGAAGCCTGCAATTTGAGAGATAATTATGAGTATTGGCTCAACCAAGGCTATGCTGTAGTGGGGGTAAGCCCAGATAGTGCCGCTTCGCACCAAAAATTTATTGAAAAATACGACTTGCCTTTTCCTTTGTTGGCCGATACCGAAAAAGAGGTCATGGGGGCTTATGGTACTTGGGGCGAAAAAAACATGTATGGCAAAATCGTAACAGGGGTATTGAGAACAACTTTTGTTATTGATGCAGAGGGTACAATTATTAAAATATTCAAACGCCCCAAGAATGCCGAACATACGGAGCAGATCAGCAAGGCATTAGATTTACCAATGGTATAATTATGAAGACACAATATATTGAACAACTTAAAGGGGCTGTTGGACAGTCTTTAAAACCTCACATGAAGGGTTTTGGACAATGGCTCAATCCTACACTTGTTGCCATTAGTGATGAGGGCGATATACAACTTGCTTTTGAGGTGCGAGAAAATATGCTCAATCCGATGGGTGCCCTGCATGGTGGGGCTATGGCGGCTATCATAGACGAGGTATTGGGCTTTCAGATTTTTTTGAAGGGGGCCGAAGATGCTGCCTATGTATCTATGACCATGAATGTGGATTTTTTGCGGGCGGCTCGTGTGGGCGAAACCTTGATAGGTATTCCGACCGTGCAACGCATAGGGAGTCGCACGGCCAATGTTACTTGCGTCATTCAGAACAAAGAAGGCAAAACAGTGGCACAGGCAGTCTCTAATTTTATGCGCGTGGTTTAGTGTACAAAATAAAAGGATTCTGACTCCATCGCACAGAATCCTTTTATTTTTTAGAGTAGCGTGTGCGGCAACTACTTCAACAACAAATCCCAAGTTAGTGGTGTGCCTGCTTTTAGGTCTTGGCTGGCGGCTCTATTCAGCACCAAATCCAAATATTTGGGTTCCAAACCAAATCCGGGGCGAATCACTTTGATATTATCCATAGAGATAATTTCTCCTGCTTTAATATCCTTGGCAATATAAATGGAGCGTTTAAACTGTTTGCTGTTTTGTTCTGCTTTTTGGATGCCATACTGCACTTTACCCAAGGCTTTAAATGCTCGTTCAGACTCTACTACCAATGTTTTTAATTCTTCGGGTTCTATAGAAAAGGTACTATCTACCCCACCGTCTGCACGGCGCAAGGTAAAATGTTTTTCGATAACACAAGCCCCCAAAGCCACAGCGGCAATAGCTGCCCCAATCCCCATAGTGTGGTCAGATAAGCCAATAGGGCAATCAAAAATTTGCTGCATGTGTGGAATGGTCAGCAAGTTGGTGGTTTCTGGCGACGCAGGATAGGTGCTGGTGCATTTGAGCAAGACCAAGTCGTTACAACCATGCTCACGAAGCACTCTCACAGCTTCGTCTATATCCGACAAATTGGCTACACCTGTAGACATAATCACTGGCTTGCCTGTTTGTGCTACTTTTTTGAGCAGTGGGTGATCGGTATTCTCAAACGAAGCAATTTTGTACACAGGCACCTCCAAACTTTCTAAAAAATCAACTGCAGTAGCATCAAATGGCGAACTGAACGCAATAATTCCCAGCTCTTTGGCTCGTTCAAAAATAGGCTGGTGCCACTCCCAAGGCGTGTAGGCTACTTTGTATAAATCGTGCAATTCTTGGCCTGCCCAAAGTGATTTTTTGTCTTCAATAACCAATGCTCCTTTCATAGTCATGGTATCGGCGGTGTACGTTTGCAACTTAATGGCGTGCGCCCCCGCCTTGGCCGCCGCTTCTACAATTTCTAAAGCTCTCTCTAGCGATTGATTGTGATTGCCCGACATTTCGGCAATAATAAAAGGAGGTTGGTTTTGTCCTATTAATTGTTCGTTTATTTTCATAATTCGTTGATTCTTCTAGTTCGTGTAATAAGGAAAGCACATTAGCTCAATTAATACAAGTTATTTGGCGCAGCAAGATTGATTCTGTAAACATATTTTTCTTCTTCTTCCACATAAACCTCATCAAACGCCAATTTTCTAAACACCTTGAGGGAAGCAATATTGTACGCCTTTACTTCCCCATAAAAACACTGGGCAAAATTGTGTTCCAAGGCATAAAGCAAGGTAAGTTTGAGCACTTGTGTACCAAAACCATTGCCATAATAGTTTGGATCAATAGAATAACTAATCTGCGCCCACTCTTGTTCCTTCAACTCCAATCGAACTTGCCCCAAAGGCTCTCCTTTATATTCAAAATACAATAAAAGTGCATCAGGATCATCAATTTTTTTGTAAAACCAAGCTTGATGATTTTCTAGTGGAATAGGTGCTGAATTAAAAGCACTTTTGCGAACTTCGGGTGCATTGGCCCACTCAAAGTACTGCATCATTGCATTAATAGAAGCTCGTTTGGGCTGCAAATATATTTCTTGTTCCAATCGCTTAAATTTATTCAATAGATACTGCCCACTCTTGCCATGAAAATAGATTTGTTGCGCCTTTAGGGCTGCTGTCACCCGATCTGGTGCTGCTGGAAAATCCTTTTCTAAATCAAAAGCCAATTGCTCCTCTAATAGATATTTTTTTACATCCTTTTGGTTGTCGGCTATTTGATACAAATACAAACTTCCTTTGGTACATAAATATTCAAAAGCAACGCCACTAGGCGGACAAACAGCTATGGAGCAAAGCTGCATATAATGCACCATTTCTTGGGCCGATAAATTGGATAATAGCTGAACATCGAGCTTAGTGTGTTTTATAAATTGTTCTAATTGTTCCCGATGCAAATAAGCCTGACCAAGCACTACATAACATACAGACAAATTTGCCTTCCATTTTTTTGCTATTGTTTGCAGTACATGAAGGGTGTTATTATTGCTATCGGCACCTCCCATACAAACAAAAATATTGTATTCTTTTGCTTCTTGAGCCACAATAGGGTGCTGTGCTGCCTGCAAAAAAGGCTGTCGCAATAATAGATAATCTAAACCAAGATAATACTGAGTATAGAAATTGGACTTGTAGTAATGGGGGGTAATGCCTCCTGCATGATTGATAAGCACATCGGCCACAAAATGACAGGCATAAATATCATCTATACAAACCAGCTTTGCGCCCGTTTTTTTGATATTTTTTTGATAATTGGTGGTAAAATGATAGCCATCTAAAACCATTATGGTCTCTTTGCTTAGATATTGTGCAGCAAAATCCTTGGCCTCTTTTTCCAAATCATCTGCTTGGGGCAATACCAATAAGGAAGCAGACCGAGCAATTTGTTCTTGTATGGCAGGAATGGTACATTGGGTAACAAAACAACAATCAAAATCATCTTTGAGCATATTTACCAATGCTAAGGTTCTGTAAAGATGCCCCAAGCCAATTTGGCTATTACCATCTGCCCGAAAAAATATCTTGGTCATAAATTTCTCTTGATAAAATAATTGAAGAAGTTGTTTAAGAATAGCCTAATGTTGCTAATGAAATCTAATTTTCCCCTACTCATCGTTAAAAATTGACTCCATAGCGCTGCTATGAACTAAATTTTTGCCTTGATTAGAACAAAATTATTACTCATTATCAACGCAATTCTACTTTTAAACAACTTCAAGCTATGGGCAGTCATATCCACTTACTCCCCTAGTTTTTTTTGCTCAATATTTACATTAATAGCCACCAAATCAGCCTGATTATCCAAAACATCCACAATCCCCTTTACATCTAACAAATGGGCATCAAAATCCTCAATCAACCGCCTAACCAATTCAAAATCGGCTGGAGTATCTACGGTAACTCTATAGGCACTTTTGTCTTCGACATATCGAAATGCCTGTTTCACCACCTTACTATCTTTGCCCAAATACAAATAAGGTGTTACATGCTCGATTTCGGCTGCTGTTGTTGCCTTTTCAAAAGCTTGTTCTAAGCCTTGAAAACTAAAAATTTCAAAATCAAAGCCTCTCGGATACGTTCGCTCCAAGCTATTGGACAAATACAACCAAGGGTTGTCTTGTTCCAAAAAGGCTTCTACTCCACGTTGAAGCTCTTTGCCATCAATTAGAGGACAATCAGAAGTCACTCTTACAATCACATCCAATTGATGTTCCTTGGCACACTCATAATATCTGCTCAGTACATGGCTTTCTGAACCTCGGTAAAAGGATATATGTTCGTTCTCACAAAAAGCAACAATAGGATCATCGGTTTGATTGGTAGTAGTGGCAATATACAAGGGGTAGCCACTCTCTTGTACACGATCTACATGATACTTGAGCAGTGGTAAGCCATTGGCCTCTTTTAATACTTTGCCGGGTAGACGTGTGCTGGTCATTCTGGCCTGTGATATAATGCCTATTTTTTTCATGAATGGAGCTGTTGGAGTACCTGAGCAATGACAAAATCTTGTTCTTCATCGGTTAATGTCGGGTACATGGGCAAGCTGATACAAGATTCATAATAGGCTTCGGCCTTGGGCAACACCACAGGTGTTTGCTCCAAAGCACGATAATAGGGCAAAGTATGTACGGGTATATAATGAATTTGGGCATAAATACCCACCGAACGCAAATGCTCATACAAGGCTTTCCGATTGGCTACCTCTATGATATACAGATGATAGGCATGTCCGCCATCCTCAGGATGTGTCAGATGTTTCACGCCTACTTTTTCAAAGGCTTCATCATAGCGTTTGGCAATAGCTCTACGTCTTTTGATGCCTTCATCTGCACGTTGTAGCTGCGAAAGCCCCAAGGCACAGAGCAAATCGGGAATACGATAATTGTAGCCCAACTGTTGCATTTCATAATACCAGCCACCATGATTATCGTGCAACAAATCAGGCTCTTTGGTGATGCCGTGCGTACGCAAAACCATGAGCTTGTTGTACAAGGCTTCATCATTGGTAGTTATCATGCCGCCCTCCCCACAGGCAATGTGCTTGACAGGATGAAAAGAGAAAATAGCCAACTCTGCAAATTGACCATTGCCACAATTTTGTTTTGTCCCCTTAGAATCTGTAAAAAAACCACCGGGTGCATGGCAAGCATCTTCAATAATCCAAAGCCCATATTCATCGGCCAATTGGCGCACTTCCTCCAAATTGACAGGCAAACCTGCAAAATCCACAGGAATAATACCCTGATACGTTCCCTTGGGGCTTGCCTCCAACAATTGGCGTACAGCCTCCAAATCAATCACGGCCGTATGGGGGTCAATATCTGCAAACGTCACCTTGCCCCCACAATAACGCACACAATTGGCCGAAGCCGCAAAGGTAATGGGCGTGGTAATGACATTGGATTGTTCATTGACTCCCAATGCCAAGGTACATAAATGCAGGGCAGCCGTTCCATTAGATACCGCTACGGCATATTTGGCTCCTGTATAGGCTGCAAAAGCCTCTTCAAAAGCTTTGACCTGAGGGCCTTGTGTTAGGTAGGGGTGGTGGAGTGCTTCTATAACAGCAGCTTCGTCCTCTGGGGTAATGTGTTGTCTGCCATAGGGAATATTGTATTGCTTCATCTTACTTTTTTAGCAAGTAAAAATAA
Organism: uncultured Aureispira sp.; assembly: GCA_964445645.1. GTDB lineage: Bacteria > Bacteroidota > Bacteroidia > Chitinophagales > Saprospiraceae > Aureispira. The sequence continues at coordinate 24,331 of CAYULH010000011.1, forward strand.
TCGGTGTTTCCTTTTTCAGATTCCTTGATATAAGGATAAAAATCTCGGCTCAATTCTTTTAAATCAGGAAACTGGTTTTGATATAATTTGGAGTAATCTGCTTTCCACAAGAACCCTTTGTTGCCTCTATAATTGAGGTTGGTCAACTCCTCTGCATAATACTCAAAGCCTGCAATGTATTGGTTGCTGCATCTATAAATTTCTCCCATAATGGTAGGCAAATCCTTGGGTGCAATGTGAATAAGTACCCCATTGGTCATCACCAAATCAAAGAAACCATCCTTGAAGGGAATATCAAAACCCGAACCCTGAATGATGTTGATACCCTCAGTTATAGATTTGGCTTTTTCTACGGCATAATGCTGCAATTCTATACCATACAAATTGGTAAAACCTTGCTTTTGTAGGCCATTTAGTTGCAAACCAATATTACACCCCACTTCCAAAATCTTGGCATCTTTGGGCAAAGCATCTACCAAGGGTTGATTAATTTCTGTCTTGGTGACTCCCCAAGTACTTTTATAAAACTCGTTCCAATCCTCAAAACTATAATTATTTCGATCCGTATAATTTTTTCCAAAATCACCTGACCAAAAGTCTATCTGTTCTGTTTTCATTTTATTTGTAAATTTTAATGGTCTCTATTTTTTAGTCTACAACAGGCACCTCTCTACACCCCAAAACTAGCATCTACATGCTCCTTAATCAATTCTCGAATTTGCTCTACCGTTAGCCATTCGGTATTGGTTCCCGAATTGTACTTAAAACCTTGTGGTACAGGCACCGCATTAAATGTCTTTTTGTATTCATCCAAAGACCATGCAGGTACTTGTGGCAAGATGGCATAATAACGACCTATATCTACTGTTGTGTACGAATCGGCCTCGGTAATCATTTCTTCGTGAATTTTTTCACCAGGGCGAATACCAATTACTTTTTGCTCGGCATTGGGTGCAATAGCAGTGGCTACTTCTGTAATTCTGTACGAAGGAATTTTGGGTACAAAGATTTCACCTCCCCAAGCATTCTCAATAGCATTCAACACCATTTCTACACCCTCCAACAAAGAAATATTAAAACGTGTCATTCTAGGGTCGGTAATGGGCAATACCCCTTCTTGGCGTTTTTTCATAAAAAATGGAATAACAGAACCACGAGAACCCATTACATTGCCATACCGTACCACCGAAAAAGACAAATCACGACTGCCTTTCATGTTATTAGCAGCAATAAAGAGCTTGTCTGAACACAACTTGGTGGCTCCATACAAATTGATAGGAGCCGCGGCTTTGTCGGTAGAGAGGGCTACCACCTTGCGTACACCACAGTCCAATGAAGCCTGAATTACATTGTAAGCCCCATTGATATTGGTTTTGATACATTCCATAGGATTGTACTCGGCAGTAGGCACTTGCTTGAGTGCTGCTGCATGTACAATCACGTCAATTCCCTCACAAGCTCTTTTAAAACGACTTAGCTCTCTTATATCGCCAATAAAATAACGCATACAAGGATATTGCTTCTGAGAAAACACTTGGGCCATTTCAAACTGCTTCAGCTCATCTCTAGAATAAACCACCAACCTTTTTACCTCTGGATAACGCTCTAATACAGTTTGAATAAATTTTTTCCCGAAGGAGCCTGTTCCTCCTGTAACTAATATTGATTTTCCATTCAGATTCATAATTGCTAAATCGCTTTACTATATTTTTTTATAAAAATTAACTTCAAAATTATGGTCGATGCTTCTTGCATCAATAGCTTGCTTTGGTTGGGATAACACTACATTTAGGGCAATGTTATTGGTTGTTTAATGGCTAAAAAAGAGAATAGAAACCGCTTATTTGTAATAAATTGTGCTACAAAGTACTAATTCCCCCTCTTCTACACAATACTTACTCTACTTGAGCTTTCAAAGCTTCAAATTCTTCTACGGTATAAATATGCGTGAGTTGATTAATAACAGATGGTTTGCCTTCATTTTTTTCCTCGGTATATACCAAACCAATACCCTCTGCATAAATCTCTACACTAACCGTTTTTTGTTCCCAATAGCCTCCTTCCTCTTTATCCTCTAAGTCGTATAAATCCGTACAAGCAAAAGCAACTGCTGGTACTTTTTTGCCCTGATAAGGATACACCAAGGGCTGACTAAACTGACGATCGCGAATCAAACGTACGGTTACAAAATCAGGAGGCAAGGTCAAGGCACAACTAAAACGATAGGCCATATTGGAATCTATTGCCGCCTCAAAAGGAAAAGCGACACTTTCCTCTACTTTATTGATATAACGAGTAGCTACTTGTGTGGTGGTATCTTTTACAAACATTTCATAAGCTACCGTTACTACCCCATCCTTCACAATCCATTCTTTGATGTACTGATCTTGCTCAAAAAAGGGATTGTAACGTTTCCAAATCAAAAACGTTTGGCCCTTTTCGTCTTCCTCTGTCTGCAAATGCCAATAATGTGTAACATAAGCAGCACTATCTTGCATCAAACTATACTCGTAAACTTTTCCTTGTTTTAATGCCTCTACAGGAAAATAATAAGGCTGGGTGTTAAAGGTATGGGTAGTGGGTGTTGGTTCTTCTGATCCAACTGTAGTGGGCGAGGGCACAGATGGCTCACAAGCCATTAAACATAAGCATACCCAACAAATGAGTGCAAATTTCATAAAACAGTTTTAAAATCAATAAAACATCCGAAATTACTACGAAAGCGTCAAAAAGGCAACGAAACACTACACTATTTGCCAATTTGGCATAAAATATAACAGTGGAATGAAATATGACTGCTGTAAACGCGAATATTAAGGACAAGGTTTTGCATCCCTTACACAACTATAGTACTATTCTGCCTTTCTTTGGTTAGTAATGTTTAAGTTCTCCAACAACTTCCCTATCTTTATAGCGCAATTGCAATAAAAATACAGTTGTATTCTATAAACCTATGGGGCATCATTGCTCTACAATCTGTGCTATTGGTACGATTGGTACACAAATCCATTTACATTAAGATAGGGTGGTTTTCACCCCTCAAATTATAAAACAAAAAAAGATGTTTGGTTTTTTAAAGAAACTATTTGGCGATAAATATACTCGTGATATTAAGACCATTATGCCAATAGTGGATGACATCAAAGCAGAATATGCTAGTTTGGCGAGCATTTCTAATGATGCTTTGCGTAATAAAACAATTGAATTTAGAGCGCGTATCAATAGCCATTTGAGTAGTATTGATGGTGAAATTGCTCAATTGCAAGACACCATTGATGCTAGTGAGAGTGTACTCAAAAAACAAAAACTATTTGAAGAAATAGATGGCTTGAGAAAAGAGCGTGATGAGGAAATAGAAGTGGTACTCAATGAGATTTTGCCCGAGGCATTTGCAGTGGTCAAAGAAACAGCCAGACGCTTTGCCGAGAACACTAGCTTGGAAGTAACAGCAACCGAGCACGACCGTGAATTGGCTGCTAGTCAGGCACAAAGCAGCCATCCTTTTGTAACCATTGAAGGCGACAAAGCTATATGGAAAAATTCATGGATGGCAGCAGGCAACTTGATTACTTGGAACATGGTACATTATGATGTGCAGTTGATTGGTGGTATTGTATTGCATCAAGGTAAAATTGCAGAGATGGCTACAGGGGAAGGAAAAACATTGGTATCTACACTTCCTGCTTATCTCAATGGCTTGGCTGGAGAGGGCGTTCACTTGATTACGGTCAACGACTACTTGGCCAAACGTGATGCAGAATGGATGGCTCCGCTGCACAATTTCTTGTTCTTGACCGTAGATTGTATTGATAAATACCGCCCACACTCTCCCGGACGCAAAGCAGCTTATCGTGCCGATATTACGTATGGCACCAACAATGAGTTTGGTTTTGATTACCTAAGAGATAATATGGCACACAAGCCCAGTGAGATTGTCCAACGCAAATTCCACTTTACCATGATTGATGAGGTGGATTCGGTACTCATTGATGATGCTAGAACACCCTTGATTATTTCGGGCCCCACTGCACAAGACAATCGCGAAGAATTGTTCACACAACTCAAGCCAGCCGTAGAGCGTTTGGTGAATGTGCAGCGCAAATTGGTGGGCGAGTTGCTAAGAGATGCCAAGAAAAAAATAGCTGACGGAGATACAGGCTACGAGGAAGACCAAGGTGGACTAGCGTTGTTCCGTGCCTATAGAGGATTGCCCAAACACCGTGCGCTCATCAAATTCAAGAGTGAACCCGGTATTGGGATGGTACTCCAAAAAACAGAAAACTTCTACATGGCCGAGCAGTCTAAGCACATGCACAAGGCCGATGAAAAACTCTACTTTGTAATAGAAGAAAAGAACAGAAGTGTTGAGCTAACAGATAATGGCCGCCAATTATTGGGCAGTATTGCAGGTGATGAAAGTCTGTTTGTAATGGAGGATATTGGTACAGTACTTACCTCTATTGACGAGCGTACAGATTTATCACAAGAGGAGATTGTTCAAGAAAAAGACAAAGCATTACTAGCATTTAGAACCAAAAACGAACGCTTACACGCCTTGCGCCAATTGCTCAAAGCTTATACCTTGTTCCACCGAGAAGATGAATATGTGGTGATGGGAGGCGAAGTTAAAATCGTAGATGAGCAAACAGGTCGTATCATGGATGGTCGTCGTTTCTCAGATGGATTGCACCAAGCCCTAGAAGCCAAGGAAGGGGTCAAAATCGAAAAAACAACACAAACCTACGCCACTATTACCTTGCAGAATTTCTTCCGTATGTACCACAAGCTGGCTGGTATGACAGGTACGGCCGAAACCGAGGCACAAGAGTTCTGGAATATATACAAACTAGATGTGGTGGTTATTCCTACCAACAAGCCCATTGTAAGAGATGATCGGAATGACTTGATTTACAAAACGGAGCGTGAAAAAATCAATGCCATTGTTCAGGATGTTATTCGACTCCGAGAAGGCGGACAACCTGTGCTAGTGGGTACTACATCCGTACAGCAATCGGAAATGTTGAGCCGTTTATTGAACTTGCAAAAAATAGAACACAATGTTCTGAATGCCAAGCAACATGCTAGAGAGGCTGATGTAGTAGCAGAAGCAGGACAAAAAGGACAAGTAACCATTGCTACCAACATGGCTGGTCGTGGTACCGACATTAAAATATCGGATGAAGTAAAGGCTGCTGGTGGTCTAGCCATTATTGGTACCGAACGCCATGATTCTAGACGTGTTGACCGCCAATTGCGTGGTCGTGCTGGTCGTCAAGGTGATGTTGGTTTGTCGCAATTCTATGTGTCTCTAGAGGATAAATTGATGCGTTTGTTTGGCTCTGAGCGTATCTCCAAATTGATGGATAGCATGGGCCACAAGGAGGGAGAGGCACTACAGCACAAAATGATTACCAATGCCATTGAGCGCGCCCAAAAACGGGTAGAAGAAAATAACTTTGGTGTTCGTAAGCGTTTGTTGGAGTATGATGATGTAATGAATATCCAGAGAGAGTCTATTTACAAAAAACGCAACAATGCGCTTTATGGTGAGCGTTTGGCTATAGACCTCAATGACATGTTTGACCAAGTAGCTGTTTCCTTGGTTTCTGCACACAAAGTAGACAACAACTACAATGAATTTGTACAAGATGTCATTCGTTATTATGGTATCGAAACCAACATCACAGAGCAGGAATTCAAACAGGAAAACGTATTGGACAAATTGATGGATAAGCTCTACAACCAAGCAGCTAAAGTCTACAGAGATAAGTTCAAAAGCATTAGCGAAAGCCTAATGCCTGTTATCAATAGAGTCTACAATGACCCCAATACCAATTATGAAAAAATAGGCATTCCATTTACAGATGGACTCAAAGGCTTGGAGATAGGCGCAGACCTTAAGGATGCAGTCGCTACCAATGGGCAATCATTGGTCAATGATATTGAGAAATCAGTTACTTTGGCTTTGATTGATAATGCTTGGAAAGAGCACTTGCGTGACTTGGACGAATTGAAAGACCAAACACAGTCGGCTTCCTTTGAGCAGAAAGATCCTTTGGTAATCTACAAAATTCAAGCTTCCAAGTTGTATGAATTGTTCTTGGATAGAATTAGCAAGGAAATTACCAGTTTCTTATTCAAGGGTGGTATTCCTCAACAATCGGCACAAGACATACACGAAGCGCAAGAAATTGAGGTAGATGAGGAATTACAAACCAATATTGAGGCACAAAAAGAAGCCGAAGAACGCCAACGTCAAGCGGCTGCAAGAGCCAATGGGGCCACGCAAACCATCGAAAAACCTAAAACAGTAAAAAGAAACCAGCCCAAAGTCAAGAGAAATGATCCTTGTCCTTGTGGAAGTGGTAAAAAATACAAACAGTGTCACGGCAAGTCTTAATGAAATAAAGCCATGTCTAAAAATAGGAGCCATTCTGATTGAATTCAGAATGGCTTTTTTGTTTAATTAGTATTAAAGTATTACAATACGCACGAATCGGGTGAGGTAGCAACAGCATTATTAACCACCTCTTTTGCTTCCAAACTTATTGGCAATCTAGTTCTGAAAATATCTCGAAGTAATGATAATCCTATCAAAATTTTCACCAATAGAGTCAAAGCAGAGGCTTGGCTGCTCAAACAAGTCGCACAATACCACTAATTAAAATTAGTAACCTTATTGCGAAAAACATCTAAAAAATTACAATCTTCTTTTTAATTATTATTAACAATTTAACAATTACCATACACATACAACGCTGTACAACAAAACCCTAAACTAATATTTATTATTTATTGATTTTAAATAAATATACAATTTTATCACCTTCATAAACATTACAAATATACATTTCCCCAAACTTATAATAGCTATCTTTTAAGCCCAAAGATACAAATTAAACATATAGGCATGATTGTTGTTATTAAGTCCAAGATTAATTTACTTTATTTTACATCCTATTAACCTAATAAAAAACTTCCCATGGAATATAAAACAGATTCCCTAATCCTAAACGTACGCCCTGATAATATTGTAGAAATCATAGACAATCCTGATTGGGAACGTAATGTTTCTATAGAAGACGCTGATAAGAATATTGCAATCATGAAAGAAGTCCTAGAAGGCAAGGGTAGAGCGACCTTAACCGAGGTATCTGGTATCTACATAGACCGAAAAGTTCTAGAACACTATAGTAAAAATCCTACAGGGCAAGTAGCCTCGGCTCTTCTCACAAAGTCTTTCGCTGCCAAAGTGATGGGCAATCTCATCTTAAAACTGACAAAAAAAGCAGAAAACTCCAATGCTCCTGTAAAAATATTTACAGATAAATCTAAAGCCGAAATATGGTTGTTAAGACTGATTGCAGAGCATAACCAACAGCCCACTGGCGAGTAATTTGGATTTTTTACTCTCCTTAACCTTACTTCATTAGTCTGTACAGTGTACAAAGGAATCAGTAAAGTAAAAACTGAACCGTAGGTGAACTCACGAGCGAACCGAGCTAAACCGAGCAACGCGTACTAAACCAGCTTGCTGGCTCACGAGCAACGCGAGCTAACCCACGAAGTATTATCCTTAAATTACCAGCTCCCAATTTCATTCATATAGATGAGATTGGGAGCTGGTTTGTTTTGGCCTCCCAAGCCCTATAAAAAAGTATTCTTATTTCTGAATTTGCCTCCACTTAACAAAAACAGCAGGCGCATAGACCAGTGTATGTATAGGCTGCACAGCATCCCAATGCTCGGTACGCTGCCCATTTTCCACGCTCCAAATATCCATGATGTTGAAGCCCTTTTGGAGATTGCCACGATACTTGGCATTTCTTAGCACAACTTTTGTAGCATTTTTTTATCAAAAAAATAAAATCAACAAAACACTAAAAACCAACTATTTACAAATAAAATCAAAAATAAAAAATAGTTTTGCTTTCAAAACTGGCACGCTTCTGGAAATATAGAAGGCAAGCAAGCAATTATTTCTAAAAACTTTTTCACCTAGTTGTTTGCACTTCCTTAACCATATAAATTGAACAATTATGAAGCCGACAGAAATCAACGAAGAAGAAAAGAAAAACAAAAAAAGAGGTTTGTTTTTTACCCTAGGTTTTCATGGTGTATTGGTTGCTTTGGCCTTGTTGCCTATTATGACTTCTATGCAGTCTGTAGACTTAGAAGAAGAGCCAGTAATGATGATGTCTTTGAAAGATATTCAGATTCAAGACGATGTAGATTTTGTGGTTAATGCCGATAAAAAAGTACGTAGAGGTGCGGCCAATAAGCCAAGCCAAACCACCAAAGAAAACCCTGACCCAAAACCAGAGCCTACGCCTCCGACTCCTCCTACACCTACGCCTCCGCCTGTAGTAACCGATAATAACTTGGAGAGTCCAGCAGTAGCTACTAGTGAGGAGCCTAGCAATGAGCCTGTACAAGTAGATGAAGCCCCAAAGGTAGATCCTGTACCTGCTCCTATTAGCACCCCCAATGAGCCTTCTGGCAAGCCTTCAGATGTGAATATATCAGGTGGTAATACCAATACCAGTGGTGACGGTGGCGATGGTGGCAATGATGATAATCTACAAGATGGGGTGTTTGGTCGTACTGTAAAATACCGCCCCAATATCAAGGGATTGACCAAGGATAAAGGCAAAATTGCTATCAAAGTATGTGTAAGCCAAGAAGGTACTATCATTGCTACCAAATACTTGCCCAAACAATCTACCTTGTCTGATCCTGATTTGATTGCTCGTTCTTTGCGTGCGGTGCGTCGCTACAAGTTTGATGTAGACTACTCGGCTCCTAAGAAGCAATGGGGAAAACTAACCTTTATATTTGATATTTAATGTTCTAGTTTTATATAATTCTAACGGTGTGTTATGGTCGTCACTTCTAGTGATGGCCTTTTTTTTATTCTAACCATCAAAACAAATACTTCAGACCACCATAATAACGCCTTCCAACGGTACTATTCCAAAACAAACCTGCATCAAAATGACGCTCAAAAGGACGATTGGCATCTATAGCCCCCAAAGGTTGTACCGTATTGAGCACATTATCAATACCAAAAAACAAGGTCAATTGCTCTAGGTTGAGCACCCGATTGAGCCAAGCACCTGCCCCAAGAGAGATGCGCCAATCCCAGCGTGTGATGGCCATTGGGCGAAGGGGATAGGCACTCATGCCTGCAGCTGTTGTTTTGACACTCACATCGGGGAGGCGTTGCCCCCCTTGCAAGTACCATTGGCTGTGCAATTGGAACAACTGGTAGCCCTTGATATACAAGGGAAAATCAATACCTAAGCGTAGATTGTGCGGAGCATAGAGGGCTTCTTGTACATATTGCTCATTGATTTGGCTATAAAACAAATCCAATCTATACGCCACATCCAGATGCAGTTGCCAAGCAGCCAAGGCCACTTCCCCCTTGATGCCCAAACTCCACTCATGGGCCAAATCAGTATTATAAAAAGCCAATTCATAGGCATTCGCATCCAAATCGGCCACTACTTTGTTTTGAAAAATTCGATGATAAAATTGCCCTTCCAAGTCTACCACAATCCCTTGTTTGGTACCAAACCATTGGTAATAATTGGCAGACAAGCCATAATACCAAGCACGCTCGCCTAGCAATGGTTCTTGTATACGCACGGCTCTGCTGCTCGCCAATAAAGCGGCGTACTCATTCCAAACATTGGCATAACGAATCCCCGAACCACTCCATAACGCTATTTCCCAATGATCGGAAAGCATAACACGCAAACGAGCCTGAGGCAGTACAAGCCAAGCAGCCAAATTGTGATAGCCCACATTTAGCCGTGTAGACAACTCGACCGACTTGCTCAAATAGTTTTCGTACCCTATATAGCCCCCTCCATAAGCCTCTTGACGCTCCCTACTCAAGGAATCCAAATGTTCGCGCTGGTTGTTGTAATTGTATTGCAATCCAACAACAAACAAACCCGATTCTTTTTCTAAGCGATAACGATAAGTGGCACTAGAACGCACCGTCCACTCCTTGCCAAAATACTGGCGCAAACCATAATAATCGCGCTGCGTATGATCGCTCACACGCAAATGAATCAACAACATATTATCGTTATTGGTGGTAATATAATTGTTGGATGCGCCCACCAAATGCGTCAGCAAACGCCCTGTACCATACGCACGACGAGTCAAAAAATCCTGCGACTTCTCAAAATCAACAGACCCAGCTTGCGTTTCTAAGGTTAGGAATTGTACCTGATTGAGCGAGGTGAATTTTTTGAGATAAATGGCCCATTGATTGTGCAAAACAAAGCGTTTTTTGAGGGGCAAGTCCAAAAAATTGTCCGCATTGGCATCATTGCGCTGCTGCACCCAGTGTCCATTCACCTGCAATTGTCCAATCACATTCTTAAAATCCACCTTTGCACCCAAGCTCAGGTCCAATTCCCCTAAGCTTGAGCCCTGCAATTGCACCAAGGCACTTTGGTCTAGCAATGCTTTGGGCTGCACTTGCCAATCACCAAACATCCCCTGAATACCCTGCAAGGGATATTTTTGTTGATAATGCTCCACCCAGCACTTAGGCAGATTATTAAACACCCAATATTTGCCCAAACTTCGCTCTCCAAACAATTGCCCTCGTTGTACTCCCAGCCCCAAATGATAACGCCCATAGGGGGATTCGCCCAACGACTGGGCTTGTTGCCCCCTCGGAACAATTAATAAAAGAAGCAATAGCAAAAGGCTAAACATGGTGTTTGGTTTTGATACAAACAAAGAATAAAAAATGGCACTTGAAAGTAAGGAAAAACCTAAACAAGCTCCTATAAAAACGTTAAACCCCTTGAAGAAGTCTGTTTAATTCAAAAAGAGCCTGTATTATTGAATTGTAATTATACAGATTCTCAACTTATGTCCGTACTGCTTCCTCTTTTACAATTTAGAGCCAAACAAGGTTTTAGAATGCTCCAAAGTATTGGTTTTGGGGTGTTCTTGGTGTTGTTACCCATTGCTTTTTTGGGAGTGTTACTGCTTCTGCAATTTCTGTATACCACTCCCGAACCTTGGGCTGGAATATTGCTTGCTGTTGGCTTGTTGGGGGTGCATTATCAACGAGGCGATCGCTTTTTTTTGGAGCAACTGACCCATCGTACTTGGCCTATTTATGCAGTAGAATATTTGCTCTTATTACTTCCCTTTGTTGTTTGTTTTGTTATTTGGCAACAGTGGTGGAATACTGGAATCGTTGTGTTGGGAAATGCTGTTTTGGCTTTCGTAGCACCACCGTATCAGCAACAAAAAACAGGCACCGCATGGGGGAGTTGGATGCCTGTGGCATGGATTCCTTCTTTTTTGTGGGAATGGCGAGCTGGTTTTAGAAACCAAGGACTGTTCTTGGGGCTGCTTTATTTTTTGGGCTTTTTGGGGGAGCAGTATACCTTTGTTATGCCTGTATTAACTTTGATTTTGGCTTTGTCTGTTTGTTCCTTTTATCAGGCAGTAGCCCCCAAAGAAATCATACAAGCGCAGAATCGTGATGGGCGTTTGTTGATACGCAAACTAGGTTATAGTTGCTTATTTTTTCAAGCATTGTTATTGCCGCACTATGTTTTGTTTTGGTATTATAACAACACTATTCAACTTTTTTTGGGCATTCTTGCTTTGGCAGTAGTGAGTAGTTTATGGATTAGCTTTAGTATTTGTTTGCAATACAGTGATTATACTTACAATAAAGAGGAAAGTTATAATATTGTTCCTTTTGCCATTTTTACAGGCAGTTGTCTAATTCCTTTTCTTTGGCCAATATTGCCTTTTTTTTGGTGGTCTTATTGGCGCAAAGCCGTACAACAATTAAATTTTTATGCTTAAACTCAATAACTGGACGGTTGCTTATTCTTCTACCACCATTCTACACCATATTCATCATTCCTTTGAGGCAGGGGCTATTCATGGTATTTTGGGACAAAATGGGGCAGGCAAAAGCACCTTATTTAATAGTTTGTATGGGATGATACAGCCCAGTGAAGGTAATTGCACTTTCCAAGGACAGGAATTGGCTCATAACCAAATAGCGTACTTGCAAACGCACAACAATTTTTATCCTTTTATGAAGGGGAGGGAGTATTTGGAATTGATTGCTCTACAGGAATCTAATTTTGATCCCGATCATTGGAATCAACTTTTTCAATTGCCCCTGCATCAATTTATTAGCCAGTATTCTACAGGCATGAAAAAGAAGTTGGCTTTTTTGGGCATTATTGCCCAAAACAAACCCATTATTATTCTGGATGAGCCGTTTAATGGGGTGGATATTGAGAGCAATGAAAAAATTATTCAGGTATTGGAACATTGGCGCAAACAAGGGCGTATTTTACTTTTGTCTTCGCACATTTTGTCTACCCTTACACAATCTTGTACCTACATCAACCACCTACACCAAGGCACTTTTAGTCAAACCTATACTCCTAGTCAATATACAGACCTAGAACAAATTGTGCAGGATTGGGCACGTAATAATGTTCAACATGTACTGGCTGAAGATTCTGACAATTTTTATTTGTAAATATTCTTAATATTTTTATTAACAAAAAGCCCTTGATTTCCCCCCTCTTTTAAACTATATTTGCCGAATCAAGTTATTTATTATAAAACACAATTATTGATAATCACGCTGTCTAGAATTGTGTTTCAATCTTATCAAGAAAGGTGGAGGGACTAGGCCCTTTGAAACCTTGGCAACCTGCTCATTGTGGAAAGGTGCCACTTCCTTCTTTGCATCCACGGCAAAGACAGATAAGTTATCTGTGCGTTTCTAGCCTCTTTGTATGCGCTCAATTACTTATCTAAATGAAAGGGGGGCAGCCACCAAACAAAACGGGATTCTTTTTTGATAAGTATTATTATTTGTTAACTATACTAGAGAAAAACGACAGGTGTTATGAGTAAAAATACCGTATTAAAATTGGGATTATTTGGTTTTGGTTGTGTCGGCCAAGGGTTGCACAATGTTCTATCCAAAACCAATGGGATTAATGCCAGTATTGAAAAAATTTGTATTAAACATCCCAATAAAAGTCGCTCGCTTCCTAGTGACTATTTTACAACCGATGCCAAGGAGATTTTGGAGAATCCCAATATTGATGTTGTGGTAGAATTGATCGACGACCCTATTGCGGCCTATGCTATTGTCAAAACAGCCTTGAGTAAGGGCAAAGCGGTAGTTAGTGCCAACAAAAAACTCATTGCCGAACACCTAGATGAGTTCTTAGAGTTGCAACGGCTCTACAAAACGCCTCTGCTTTATGAAGGTTCTGTTTGTGGTAGTATTCCTATTATTAGAAACTTGGAGGAGTATTATGATAATGATTTATTAGGCTCTATCTCTGGTATTTTTAATGGCTCTACCAATTATATCCTGTCCAAAATGCGTAATGAGGGCTGGAACTTTGACCAGGCCCTGCGTGTAGCACAAGAAAAGGGTTTTGCAGAGTCCAATCCTTTCTTGGATGTGAGTGGCTTAGATGCCAAATACAAACTTTGTATTGCACTAATGCACGCTTTTGGAGTCTGGATTCGCCCCGATGATATGCTTAATATTGGTATTGATCGGCTCAATGAGCAAGATTTTGTTTATGCCCAACAAAACGACAAAATTATAAAACTAGTCGTACATGGCCAGCGTCAAGACGATTCGGTTATTGGTTTTGTTATGCCTACCCTTATTAGCAAGGACAACCCTCTAGCCAATGTTCACGATGAATACAATGGGGTATTGTTAGAGTCTGCGTTTTCCAATCAGCAATTTTTTGGAGGCAAAGGAGCAGGGAGCGATCCGACTGGTTCTGCTGTACTTTCTGACATTAGTGCATTGACCTATAATTATCGGTATGAGTACAAAAAACTTCAGCAATCTATTCAGTATAGAGAAGGCAAACGACAATTACTAGAGGTCTATGTGCGCTACAGAGCCAAGAGCGATGTCAATTGGGATGACTTTGAGAGCATTCACCAACGCTTTGAGTCTAGGGAGTATAATTATGTTTTGGGAAGTATCTTTTTAGAAAAATTGCACGGAGAGACTTGGCAAAAAAACAATCATATTTCTGTGGTATTAAATGCCCTAGCAAGTGCCCAAAGTGTGGGGATCACTCCAACCCTATCGGCTAGTGCTGCGCCCAAACTTTAAATAAACGATAATACCAACATAAAATAGGCTCATCAAGATTGTTTTGATGAGCCTATTGTTATTTGAAAGGGGGAATCAATCTATTGTCTAGTTGTCACCGTCAGATTAAAAGCACCAGACTCATTTTCTTCAACACCTGTGACAGCCACGACTACGTGCATGGGCGTAGAACCAGCCTTGAGCATAATACGTTCTTTGCTGCCCATAGGCTGGGCACTGGCACTACAGCCCGATTTGCTGACATTCTCCAAATAAGGAGGCACATCAAAACGATCTTGTGTAATCATGTAGCCATATAAACTCATATCACTGGCTGTTGTCATTTCTACCAATACCTTTGCATTGGCAGGTACTTTAAAGGCATACAAACGATGTTTGCCATTGTAAAGTGTTTTTTCTGCTTCGGTAAAACAACCTACGGAGCCGCGCATTCCAAAACGCAAATCAACAAACTGCCCTTCCGATAAATCTCCTTTGACTGAAGTGGTACCATTGATTTTTACATTCAATACCTTTACGTGGCTAGGAAACTGGGCGCTCGCTGTACTGCACCAAGCCAGTACCAAAATACAAATAGCTAAAATTTCTTTCATTGTTCTTGTTGTTTAGAAGTTACTTGTGAATGACCTAATGCTGCATTAATGCAACTCTATTTTCATACAACTTCTTAGTCAAATAATAGTACTACAGTAAGTTCGGGTTTTTAAAGATACTACTTTTTATGGTAGAATACAAGTGTATAAATGATCTGTATGTAGTATATGGTAGTTTTTGTTAAAGATCAAATAAGGTGTTGGCTATATTTTTTTTGTTCCAATGATTGAGATTTAGGCTGAATGTGATACGTCTATAAAAGGCATTGCCAGCAAATGAATTTGCTTGTTGTTGTAAGTTTTCAGTAGCCAATAAAGGCAAATAAATGCCCCCCAAACCATTGCCAATATCCAACATCAAGCCTGCATTGACCATAAGAGAAGTACTCAAATCACGTACACTCACTACAGGATCGGTAATGTGGAAATAGCCTATATCCAAAAAAGGTTTCAAACGCAACCAAGGCAAACTAATGGGTAATTGGATGGGCAAATCTGCTTTGAGGTTAATGGCGGCAATAAAGGTATTGCTCGCTCCTGCAAACTGAATTTCCTCAATAGCCGTTTTGAAGCCCCCATCTCTAATAATAACTTGCTGGGCAGCCACATTTTCCTGTTCTCTTCGCCCCAACCACCAATCATCGTAGTGATAATCCTTGCGATTGCCCGCTATAAGCACCAACGGAAAAGCCCCAAAATCTCGATTGGTATGCCACAAAAAGCCCCCTGCAAACACTCTCATATCTACGCCCCATTTGGGGGTGTACAAGAAACGGGCGTTCAATTCGGTTGTTAATTGCAAATATTGTTCTTGACGAAAGGGTGTGGTATAGCTGGCGTATTCCAGTTGTGTTTGGAGATCCAAAGGCGATAAGGCTTGTTTATTTTTGTACCAATGAATTAGGCGTACTGTTGGCCGCCAAGTGGTTTCCTTGCCTGAATAGACAAAAGCATTGGTAGCTGTGTTTCTGGTCTCTATTCCTCTTTCTTCTATAATAAAGGCAGCCGACAATTCCAAGGCATGTTCTACCAAGCTAATATCATGGCGTCGAGCAAAATCCAAACGCAAATAAGGCGTTATTTTGGTATAACGCTCACTAAAACCATAAGGCCGTGTATCGGTCGGCCGCCTTAGGCGTTTGCTAAAACTCTTAAAACGAAGCCCTTGAGTAAATTTGTGCTTCTTAAAATAAGAATGGTGTTTGATTTGCCCCAAACCAGTCCATGTTAGGCTACTGGTAGCAAAAAAAGCAGCCAAGGTATAATCCCATTTTCGTTCAGGGATGGGCAAATTATAGGCTATTGCCCCAATCATTAAACCATCGTACAAATTCAAGCCCAACAAGGGCAATAGATTGAGGCGTGGTTGGTCTATACCATTGGGATCAAGGCCAAAACTCAATTTTAGGGGTGCTCCTTTTTTGAATAAGCCGTAGCTGCGTATGACATTGTTGTTCCGATTTATTTCGGGCAATTCTTGGGCATAATCAATTTGATATTCCGCAGCATCAGGCAATTGTAGAACCGTGTCTTGTCCCTCTGGCAAACCTTCTATCCAAACTTCTTCTACCAGTTCCCCGTCATCATTTACCACTCCTACAGGAATAGGGGCAGCAAAGTTGCCCGTGTTTTTGATAGTGATATTAGCCTTATTATGCGCCTGACAACACTGATAACGGGTCATGGCATAATCTAACTGTGCATCACTATCTATTACATGGTCAAAAAACCAAGCGACCTCCTTTGTGCTATTTTCTTCAAATACTGCTCTTAAATCGTTGGGTTGAGGATGTTTAAATTTCCATTTTTCAAAATACAATTGCAGTAATCTATCCATTTCTTCGGTTCCCAAATACTGCTGCAAATAACGAAAAGCTAAGGTTGGTTTGGCATAACCACAGATGTAATAATTGTCGGAAGTAATGCTATCAGAGGGGCTGTTGATGGGCATATCTTGTCGTCTACTAGCTGCTTCTATGTAGCTCAAATGCTCTAACTCTGTATCATAATCATAATAAGTAGATAAATGGCGTGCATCCAAGTAAGTATTCAAGCCCTCATCCATCCAAGGATATACCCGCTCATTACTCCCCAAAATACCATAAAACCAATTGTGTCCCACTTCGTGGGTAATCACATTATCCAAACCCATATCATAAGCAGCCCGACCAATAACCGTAATAGTTGGATATTCCATGTCCGACCCTTTGTAAATGCCTTGTGCCACGGTTACATTATCATAAGGATATTCTCCTACAATATCCGAATAAAATTGGATGGCTCGTTGGGTGTATTGCATAGCTTTGTGCTGCCACAAATCTGCCTCCTCGCTGGTGTACAACATACAGCTTTCTATGGCACGACCCGAGGCCAATTCAAAAGTATCTAGTTCTACCCAATATCGCTTGTCGGCAAACCAAGCAAAATCGTGTACTTGCTCGGCTTCATAAACCAGTGTTTTGGTGCTGGTATCAGAAGCTGGAAAATCTTGAGCAAAAGCATTTTCTATCGTGAATTTTTGTTGGGCTGTTGCTTGGGCACGCTTTCTCAAAAAATCATACTCCGAAGCTGTTTTTAATTGTCCTGTTGCTCCTACAACATAATTGCTAGGCAGTGTGATTTGTACCCTATAATTGCCAAATTCTGAATAAAATTCTCCATAATCCAAATACGACATGGTATGCCAACCATCCTGATCGTATACAGCAGGCTTGGGATACCACTGGCACAACATATACGATTGCTCAAGATGCGCCAAGCGAGAGAAGTTGGCAGGCAGTTTTACATAAAAAGGAGTGCGAATAACAACACTATCTTGAGGAGCTAGAGGGCTAGGCAATTGCACCCGCAATACATCAATTTGCTGCGCCACTTCTTTCCATTCGGCTGCTACACCATCACAAGTAAAATCCAGTTTATCCATAAACCCACGCTCTTCCAATTGGCTAAAGTGAAAATCCAAGCGTCCCTGATTCAATAACTGCTTGGCAAAGGCTGTTTGTTTGTTTTTGTAGGCATTGGGCCAAGCATGAAAATAGATTTCTGTCAATGTGTCAGGGGCGTTATTATGATAAGAGAGTGTTAAAGTTCCTGTTAAGGAATGCTGTTTATCATCCAATGTAACTTCGATATCATAGTTGACTTTTTGTTGAAAATAGTTGCTTGTTTGTGCCACTACTCCATTGATACTCAACAAAAAAGCATTCAAAACTAATAAAATAGCGATCGTTTTATTCAAAAGGTGCATAGACTAATTGGTTGCTAATGAGGAAGATGAAGCAAGGTACAACAATTATGATTTTGATAAAAGAAATGGAACTACTACTACTGGTACTTCATTTGTATAGTATGTCACAATTGCATTTTATGGTATTTATAACGTGTAATTAAGATACCACTAATAGGGTTTTCTTCGTTATGGAGGCATTGACTATCTCCTAATATTGTTGTATCTTTAAAGAAAGAGATGTGAAAACATCATTAGAAAACAAAACTATTTGTAGATGGAAGCACAGGATTATAGTGGAGAACACCAACCAGATTTGAAATTGCTGGTTGAACGATATGAAGCTATGTTGAATGATGGGGGCATTTCTTTTTTGGAAATGGACAGCTTTTTACGATTAGCCGATTATTATGAAGATGAAGGGGCTATACAAAAAGCACTGGTAGTACTAGACAATGCTATCAAGCAGCATCCGTATTCGGCCGCCTTGTACATACGAAAAGCACAATTATGTGTAGAAGAAGAAAAATACGAGCAGGCTTTTGACATTTTGGAAGCTGCCATGACCTATGAACCATCCAATTTAGACATTTATCTCACCCAAGCAGATATTCACATGCGCTTGTTCCATCAAGACAATGCCATTCGTGTTATTCGCATAGCCAAAAGTTATGCTGGAACAGATGAATTGCCTGATTTGTATGTATTAGAATCTACCATTTACGAAACTAAAAAAGACTATGAAGGAGCACTAAAATACTTAAAAAAAGCCTTACATGTTGATCCTTCTAATAATATTGCCTTGAGTCGTTTGTCGGGCTTGTATGAGTATATTGATAATTATGAGGAATTGGCTTTGTTCTTAAAAAAGTTAGTAGATAAAGAGCCGTATTCTTGTTGGGCTTGGTACAACTTGGGATTAGCCTACTGGTATGCACAAGAATGGGAAAAAGCAGCAGAAGCCTTTGACTATGCCATCGTGGTTCAAGAAAGATTTGAGCCCGCTTATTATCCCTGTGTAGATAGCTTGCTGCATTTGAATAAGATTTCGGAAGCTTTGCAATGCTTAGACGATTACAAGGTGTTATTTGACGAAGATGGCGAATTGCTCCTACGTTATGGACTTTGTTACGAGCAACAAAAACGTTATGAAGAAGCAAGAAATTATTACAGCCAAGCACTTAAATTTGGCAACTTAGGCGGTCGTGCTTATCACTACATGGGCAATTGCTATATAGAAGAGGACAATTGGGTAGCTGCTGAACATGCCTTTTTGCAAGCCTATGCCGTAGACAAATACAATGCTGTTTTTTGTCTATCCTTGGCTGATACTTATGATGTATTGGATCGTTCCGATCGGGCACATGAGTTTTATCACAAAGCACTAGCCATAGATCCTGAAAATGTCGAAATATGGATTCATTATTTAGAATTCCTAATTGATGAAGATAGTCATTCTATTGCTCTAGAAATTTTGGAAGAAGCCAAAAGACACTTGCATGATGTATTGTTAGACTATGCACAAGCAGCCATTTTGCTCGATTCGGGACGTAGACAAGAAGGTTTTGTTGTTTTAGGTAGTGCTTTATTAGAAGCTTACGATTATAATTACTATCTTTACAGGATAGCACCACGTCTAAAAGACGATCATAGTATTGGTGCCTTTGTGGCTGATCACCAAGACGATCATCAAGAAGAAAACTTTTAGTTTTAGTAACTTTGACATCTATATTATAAGAAAAGCCTTTTCGGAATTGATTATCCGAGAAGGCTTTCTTATTTATTATAATTACGTGTTGAACGCTCTATGGTAAAGTGGCCAACATAGCTGCATAAGCTCCATTATCGCCATTGTCATGGTAATAATTGGCTGGCCCCTTGGGGCAACCGGCATCATCTGCACGGGTATTGATGTTATCTACACGATTATCTGGATTGGGGTGCGTACTCAAAAAGGCTGGCGTATTGCCCGTTTGCCCCTGTGCTATCAACTTCTCAAAGAAACCCGCCGCTCCATTACAAGCATACTTAGTAGATTGCAAATAATCTACCGAATGGTCATCGGCATCGGTTTCATCTGCACGGCTAAACCCTAATTGGGTCAAACCAGAAGCCACTTGGCTCAATTGGGCCGCCGTAGCATTGCGACTGGCAATAGCCACCAACATTTCTAAGCCGTATTGCTTGGTCATTTGTGAGGTAGAGTGACGCTGATCGGCGTGGGCAATTTCGTGTGCCAATACACCTGCCAGGTGATCCACTTTGTCCAAGTATTTCATGAGGCCAGTATACACATAAATATAGCCTCCCGGTGCTGCAAAAGCATTGAGTACATTATCATCATTGATAATTTTCAATTGCCATACAAATTCATCTCTAAATTTCACCTCTGTCGATTGCAAAATTTCCTGCTTCATGTCATTCATGTAGGCATAAGCTGTGGCATACTGTGTCTCGTCCAAAATGGGATACTCGGTTGGTTTGGATTCAATTTCTTGTGCCAATTGAGCACCCAATTCCTTATCTTGTGATACGGTAAATACATTTACAGGACGTTCACAGGCACTGCCAAAAATGGCAATGAGTACTAGCAAACCAAAAAAATATTTTGATATTGTTGTCATAGGAATACATTTCTTTTGTGCCACCACTCGGCAACACAAGCATTATTAAATAAAGTCTTTTGTGGGTATTACTATTAAAAATAGCACTATTTTAACAAAATAGAAAGCCCTTAGTTTGAATTCAAAGGAATTGAAAACCAACCCTATGTACCCAAAGTACACTATTTGCGTGCCAATACTCTTTTAACGGCTGCCAATACATCCTTAGTATCTAGTCCGTATTTTGCCAACAAATCGGGCACTTTTCCACTTTCCCCAAAAGTATCCTTCACCGCCACAAACTCCATGATGGTAGGTTGCTTCAGTGCCAATACACGGGCAATGCTCTCGCCCAATCCACCAATAACATTGTGCTCCTCGGCCACCACTACCGCCTTGGTTTTGGCGGCTGATGCCAATACCGCAGCTTCATCCAATGGCTTGATGGTATGAATATTAACCAATTCACAACTAATGCCTTCTTGCTCCAATTGCTGGGCTGCTTCTACGGCTTTCCAAACCAAATGCCCTGTCGCAAAAATGGTCACATCCGTCCCTTCGGCCAAGGTCAATGCCTTGCCAATTTCAAAGGGCTGATCGGCCATAAACATGGGCCATCCGGGGCGACCAAAACGCAAATACACCGGCCCTTCATGCTCGGCAATGGCTTCGGTAGCGGCTTTGGTTTGGTGATAATCACAAGGATTAATCACGGTCATACCGGGCAACATTTTCATCATGCCCAAATCCTCTAGGGTTTGGTGAGTGGCTCCATCTTCGCCCAAGGTTACGCCTGCATGAGAAGCACAAATCTTCACATTCTTGTCCGAATAAGCAATCGACTGGCGAATTTGGTCGTACACTCTGGCGGTAGAAAAATTGGCAAAAGTGCCTGTAAATGGAATCTTGCCCCCAATGGCCAAGCCTGCCGCCACGCCCATCATATTGGCCTCCGAAATGCCCATCTGAAAAAATCGCTCTGGAAATTCATCAATAAAAGCATTCATCTTGAGCGAACCTACCAAGTCCGCACACAAGGCCACTACTTGGTCGTTTTTTTTGCCTGCTTCCAATAATCCAGCACCAAAACCATCTCTAGTGGCTTTTTTGCCCGTACTCTTGATATCGTGTATGTTCATGTTATGTAATGTTGTTTGTTTTTTCTTTTTTTAAGTAGTAGTATATAATTGTATGGCTTCTAAAATCAATTGTTGTACTTCCTCCTTATAATCCTCCAAAAAGAAGGTAGCAAAAGTTCTGGGATTGCTCATAAAGTAACCCAATCTTGAAAATTCCATCTGAGGGGCATTACTAGCAAATAGCTTATCAAAAAAAGAAAAAAAGCAAAGTTTCACATGATTATCGTCATAAGTCCCTTGCCCAATTATCTTTCTAAAATTATCTACTGCTCTTTGCAAATCGTCTTGTAGCGCATTAACATAAGTCAATCTTTTCTCAACCAATGAAGGTCTGTTCAAGAACTTATCCAACATCGTTTTTGCCCTTGACTGCTCCCAAGCACTCAATCCTTCTTTGATTACAATTTCGCCTGTAGGCAAAAAAACAAAAAACTGCTCTGGCTGCTCTATTTCTGGATGAATAAAAACAGGCTCTTCATGGATAAAGTGGGCAGCACTGGCCTTACAAGCTGCACGGTCTATTTTTCTAGTAGCATTCAATGTTGGAGCCATTACACGCCTTCGTTTTCCATAACGCAAACCAAATTCATCCTCTTTGTTATCATTGCATGTCTGACAAGTTGGGAACAAATTTGTCCATTCATTGCCTAGCCACCAATAAATGGATTTTGGCCGATAATGCTCTACTGTAAATAGTTGTCCATTATCATAATCCGTCAACTTCTGCTCACAAAAAGCACACTTATTATGATACATGTTTTTCAAGTCTTCCTTGATAGGTGTACTATAATGTTGTGTTTCCCACCTAAAACGCCCTCCTTGCTCTAATAAACGCTCTTCTATTTCTTGTTGTATAGCAACTAAAGCTGTAGGAGGTGTATGATTTTTATGGACTTGTATCATGACTTACTCCCTCTCCGATTTTTTAGCCTTAAAACTCTTTGACCACTCATCTATGGTATCTTTTACCTTCTGATTCTCCAACAACTCCTTGTAATTTTCTTCGGTATGCAATTCTTCCAAATCCTCATTATACACCGATCGCAAACTCTCCAACCCAAAAACAGGCGAAGTCAAAATCTGCTGGGGCAACATGTTCCAAAAATCCAACTCCAATTGCTCGACCGTTATTTTGCCTTGCTCATTGTTGTCTACATGCAGCAATACACTGTTCTTGGGCAGCCCCAAAATAGTCATGGGCGTGTGGGTACTCACCACAAACTGTACCTTGGGGAAGGTTTGTGCCAATAACTGGGGAAATTTTCGTTGCCAATTGGGGTGTAAGTGGGCTTCTATTTCGTCTATTAGAACAATGCCTGTTAGGTCTTTGGCTTGTTTTATATTTAGTTGATTATCCCAAAGCCTAAAAAACAAATCTCCAATTAGTGCCAAAATAACTTTATTGCCTGCGGATATAGTTTCAATAGATTCTACACTATTCTTGGTATGATACTGAAAAATTACTCCCTCTTGCTCATCTTGTCTATAATCCACCTTTATTACATTGGGCATCAAACTTTTTAGAACATTCATTCCCTCCTGAACCAAGTCCTCCCTCCCTGCCAGTAACTTCATTTTGAGCCAATACTCGCCATTTCTGAGTAAACAATCATAATCAAAAGGGTTTGTACCAAAATAATCCTTTCGCATATTGGAGGCGGTAGATTGCTCCGAATGAATACGCAAACGATTGGCATTGTAGACCGCTAATTTTGATGATAATACTCGAATGCGCCTAAGCATTTCGCTATTGTTATTCTGTATTGTATAGAAAAAATTGATTAGGTTTCCTTGTTCTATAGCACGAACTATAAACTGCCCTTCCCCATAATTTTTTATTACATTTATTTTTTGTGTAATTGCTTTAAAAATTTGCTCCAACAACCAGGTCTTCCCGGCACCATTATCACCAGTCAGGACAATAAAAGACTTAAACTCCTCTGCTAGAGTTAATTCAAAGTCTGCAATGTGCTCAACATGCTGACTTTTTAATCCAACAATGTAGTCTTTATCTTCTGGTAATGTTGTCATTCCTAGTTTTTCATTACAAGTTTTTAATTTTTTATTACTTCTTATAAGCCTGCCGTACCGCAAACCGCTCAGGATAATCCTGCTTCACCTGTTGCTCTATCCCCAAATCATCAAACACCTGTTGCACAGCCGCTTTAGAGGTTTCGCTACAAAGCTCTAAGGTAGGAATTTTGACATAAGGATAGGCAATTTGAATGGCCTCGCCGCACAAATACGTATGCTTAAATTCCGTAATGGGTGCCAACGGTGGGGTTTCGCCCGAAGCTGTATAAATAGGTGCATACAATTTCCAACGATAACCATCTGCATTGGGTGTACTGTACAAAGATAGTTCATCTTCCTCTGCCGTGTTCGTATAAGTCAAATTTTCACAAAAAACAATGTCTTGGTACAAAGCTTCAACAGTGGTTGGCCATAGGCCGATTTGGTTCAATATTTCCTTGGAAGCCTCATCAGGCGTGCATTCAAAGAAATTTTTATTGCTCACCCCTTTGTAATCCATCCGACTGCTCACCACTTCCAACAAATACGCACAGCCCTCAGGAAATTCGACTTCCTCGCTCCACAATCCCTCTGCTCCTCTGCTCCAAATAATATAAGCAATCGCCCAAGGCGATTCTATAGCCACATAAAGCGACTTAAAATTCTTGTCTTTCAATTCTGCTGGCAGCTCTTGGAGCGGATAAATTGCCCCAAAGGACCATTCATTGTACAGCGCTTGTCCCTTGCGCCCCAGCTCCAATTTTTCTAGCACTTTATTATTGAGGGCAACAATGTGGGCATCAGCCAACACCTGCTCCCCATTTTCCAATACAGCCGTTGTTTGTTCATTTTCGGCATGTTCCATTCTCGCCAAAGGAGCATTCAAGTGAATGTGTACCCCTCGCTTTCTCAATTCTTGCTCAAAAGGAGGAATTAGACGATCGCCTACAGGCCCATCGACCACCCAGACTTTATCGTTCTTGAAGGATTCGGTCATAAATTGTTCGGGGCGTTTGGCTCCTTTAAACAGTTTTGACATCAAATCCATAGATATACTCGCCATAGAAGTAGGGCGTGCGGCCACTACAATGCCCAAAAACACAAAGATAAAGTCTTTGGCTGTTTCGGACAGCTTGTACGCACTCAAAAACTCTTGCATAGAAACTTTGTCAGTTTCCATTTGCAGGATTTGAGCTTCTGTTAAGGATCTAAACTTTTTTAATGCTTTTCTAATGCCTGTAATATCCTTGAATTTCAATTTGCAAGAAGTAAACACCCCTAGCATAAATCGAAAATTACCCCATCGTTCTTTGTCAATCTTTCTTGACAATCCATGTATTTTCTTTTTCTCAATAGAAACAAAATACATCGCATCAATAGCTGATAAACGATCCAGTAGTGTTTTGTTTTCAGTTGTAGGAATTCTACTACAAACATCCGCAAAGGCATGATAATATTCTGTAATTAGACGAATAGCATGAGTAGTAATGATGTTGTTTTTACCATCTACTGTCCCACAAGCTTTGCCTCCCAAACGATCGGTAGCTTCGTACAAATGGACTTCACATTCTGGCGATTCGCTCGCCTCCAAAGCAGCAGTTAAACCTGACCAGCCAGCCCCCCAAATACATATTTTCTTCATAAGTATTTCTATTTTATTAGCAATACTCAATAATACAGAAATTTGAAGTTGTTGACTAGCGTAGCGTATTAAATATTCAAATTATTAAGATAATTAATATTTTATTACAAATCTAAATCGCTCTAATAATCGCCCAAGGTTTCTTCTAGTTGCTGCAAGGCAGTAACAGTCTGCTCATCATTGGGAGCTTTGCCATGCCATTGGTGCGTACCTTCCATAAAGTCTACCCCTTTGCCCATTTCTGTTTTCATAAGAATAACAATAGGTTTGCCTGCTCCTGTTTTGGCCTTAGCAGCTTGAAGTACCTCTACCACTTCTTGCATATTGTTGCCATCCATGTGTAAGACATCCCAACCAAAAGCCAACCACTTGCCTTCCAAATCGCCTAGGGTAACGACATCATCATTAGAACCATCAATTTGTTGACCGTTCCAATCAACCGTTACTACCAAATTGTCTACTTTTTGGTGTGCCGCAAACATCAAGGCTTCCCAAATTTGCCCTTCTTGCAATTCGCCATCGCCCGTAAGCGCATACACTAGGTGCTGGTCGCCGTCTAGTTTCTTAGCAAGCGCAGTTCCGATAGCCACCGATAAGCCTTGGCCCAAAGAACCAGAAGCTACACGCACTCCCGGTAGGCCCTCATGTGTGGCCGGGTGTCCTTGTAGGCGAGAATTCAAATGGCGAAAGGTGGCCAATTCTGCGACAGGAAAATATCCAGAACGTGCCAAAACACTGTACCATACAGGAGAAATATGCCCATTGGACAAGAAGAAGACATCTTCTCCCTTGCCCGACATATTAAAAGCAGGATCGTGCTGCATGATTTCTTGGTACAATGCCGTAAAAAAATCAGCGCAGCCCAAAGAACCTCCGGGGTGTCCACTATTACATGCGTGAACCATACGAACAATATCGCGGCGCACTTGTGTCGCCATGCGTTCCAATGTTGGAATATCAGCCATGTTATATTGTAATTAGATGTGTGAATGAGTCAAATTCTTGGGGGCGAAGATACATAATTTTGGATAGAAGCACCTTAGTCTATATTCAAATTGTGATAGAATATAAAGCACTAACCATGCAAAAGGCTATTTCTTTTGATGGAATATAACTGGGCTTAGTTACAGATATTGTTATTGCTGTAATAGTATCTACAAATCGTCTTACACTTGTGGGGGAAGTGCTTTGTGCAATTCGGGATAATTGTTCTCCAAGGAATCAATATCGTTAGAGATTGGATAGAGTTCCATGGGTGCTTCTTGGTAAGGCTGTAACAAATCCAAGGCAGTAGCCAAATCCTCGCTGTGCAACCAAGTTTGGCGCGCTTCTTCGGTTCCCAGTAGAGCAGGCATACGCAAGGCACCTTGCTCTGATAAATAGGGATTGGCAGGTGTAGTTATAATAGAAAAGGTATTTAGGATTTCTCCATTATTATCTTGCCAACTCTCCCAAACGCCTGCAAATGTCATCAAATCATTGCTGGCCAACTGTACTCTGTGTGGATACTGCACACGGCCTTCCTTTTTCCACCAGTAATAGCTATCGGCAAACACCAAACAGCGTTTTTGGCGAATGGGCAATCTGAACGATATTTTGCTCGCAATGCCTTCGGCTTGTACGGTTATCAGATTTTCGCCCGCTTTTTTGTCCTTGGCCCAAGATGGAATCAACCCCCAACTATAGACTTGTAATTCTTTCTGTTCCTTGGTCTGAACATAGGCATTTTGCATCGCTCCAATATTGAAACTTTGTTGCAAAGTAGCGGCGTGGTCAATGTTAAATTGACGTTTCATTTTTTCCTTAGAGGCAGAGAATGAAAAACGTGTAGGCATAGCAATTACTGTTGAGAACAAATTTGGGTTGGTTTATCCAAAAACAAAAAAGTGAATCCTTCTGTTTGAACAAAACCAATAAACAAAGTTACTAGAAAAGGGATATTCAGCAATGATTTTTTGGATTATTTTATACACAAATGTTGATTTATACACAAAAGTTATCCACAAAAACCGTATTTATGCACATTTAAAAAGTGGATAACTATAAAGCTCAGTTAAAATAACACCAATATATAAACACATTAATTACAAAAATTAATAAAATACCCAAAATAAGAACAAAAAAAGATTCCTAAAAATTACCTCCGTCAGTTACACACAAGTTATGCACAGTTTTTCCACATCTTATACACAATGTGGAAAAACTCTCTAGTATAACAGGACATTCCCAGTCAAATATATTTTTATCCACATTATCCACAGAAAAATCTCCATTTTTTTGTGTTTTACAGGAAAAACAATTTGGTACAGTATGTTATCCACAGCTTTTTTGTTTTAATATATAAAATTTATCATTTTTATATTCAGATATTAAACTTTTTCTCAAACTTAATAAAAAAGCAGTTGTCCACTTTTTTTTTGTGAATAATTGTGGATAAGTTGATTTTTATCCACAGCTTGTACACACTTATTTTTATTATCTTTTTATAAGTTCTATATGTTGGTGCTTTTTGGGGATAACTCCACAATTGTTCACATCTTGTCCACAATACAAAAAATACTAGGAAAGTTACTTTTAAAACTCAAAAGTTATCCACATTTTGGGGTAACTTTGTTTATAACAAAGCTAAAGTCTTGTTTTTGGGGCGAATAATTGTGGATAAGTTATGGGGATAAGTTGTTTTTTAGTGTGGACTAATTGAGATTTTTTTTTCTTGAGTTCAATTTTTGAGTTATCCACTTATACACAGCCTTAATGATGAAGGGGTTTTTAATTTTAAAAATTTTTTTTATTATAATATAATAGAAGGAGAAAAGGCTGAACTGAAAAAGACCAAAAACATTTGTGTGGAAGAGGAGGTCTAGCGTTGTTCTTTGAAATTGTTTAGATTTGGTCTAAATAGTTTGTGTGAATAGCCTAGCATGTCAACATATCTTGTAGGAGGTTGTATTTTTATGTAAAGGCAATTTTTGGTTAAAAGGATATTGTACATTTTTATACGAAAAGTAAAAGGATGGCTCAGAAGAATCAGCCTTATCCAAGGGCAGTAAAAATTTGGTTATTGATAGGGGTATTTATGGTTTTGTGCCAAGTAATTATAGGTGGTATAACCCGTTTGACGGACTCTGGTTTATCTATTACAGAGTGGGCGGTTATACAGGGTACACTGCCTCCGCTCAATGCTGAGGCATGGGAAATGGCTCGGCAAGAGTATATGGAACATGCTGTGGGACAAGTAAATATGAAATGGTCAGGGCCTTTGTACCCCGAGGGGATTCCAATGGATGAATTTAAATTTATTTATTTTTGGGAATATTTTCATAGATTGTGGGCCCGTTTGATGGGTTTTGTGTTCTTAATTCCCTTTGTTATTTTTTGGCGCAAGGGTTGGCTCTCTAGGCCATTGATGAAGCGTTTGGGGGGCGTGGTGGCTCTAACCATGTTGGTCGCTTTGTTTGGTTGGATTATGGTCAAATCTGGTTTGGATACGCCCGAATTGGCTTGGGTCAATGGCTACAAGTTGACCATACATTTGAGTTTGGCCACACTGGTTTTTTCTGCCCTGATTTGGGTGGCCTTGTTGGTGGTGCAGCCCCAAACTAGTGATGGGCACAACAAACGCTTGAAACGTTATGCTTGGCGTGTGACGGTGGTTATAGGACTTCAAATTGTTTTGGGAGGCTTGATGGCAGGTATCAAGGCGGGTTTATTATTCAATCATTTTCCACAGATGGAGATTAATAGTACGGACAATTCTTGGATTTGGATTGCAGATGTACTTAAGGATCATTCTAAGTGGACTTGGGAGAATATGCGAGCGTACAATTCAGAAGAAGGAGCAGGGTTTGCAGCGGCCTTGATTCAGTTGTTGCACCGAGGAACGGCTTATCTTTTGTGCTTTTTGATTCCTATTTTTTATCTGTATGTGCGTCGAATCCATAAATCTAAGGCATTGGCAGTGGGGAGCAATTTACTAATGTTGCTCTTGATTGCACAGATTACACTTGGGGTGCTGACCTTGTTAAATGGGATTGGACAAATTCCCTTGTTGTGGGGTGTATTGCACCAAGCTGGAGGCTTGTTATTGCTTGGGGTGATGTTGTTTGTCAATTATCAGTTTGGTTCGGGAGGCAGCCATGTATTGCGTTCTACAGAAAATACCAGCCCAACAGAAGAAGTCATTATAGATGAGCCTAGTGCTGTTTAGGTTTAAGTAGATGAAAAAAAGCCACTATTCCGATTGTTGTTGGAATAGTGGCTTTTTTGGTTTTAGGCTACTTGATTGCGCTAATAAATTTGTGCAACAATCTCCTTGATGGTATCTACATCGCCCATAGTATAGTAATGCAAACAAGGAACCCCAGCCGCTTTGAGTTCTTTGGATTGGGCTACCGTCCATTCAATGCCCACTTGCTGACGGGCTTTGCTGTCTTTGGCGGCCAATAGTGCATCTGAAAATTCTTGTGGAATATTGAGGTGAAAGATGCGTGGAATGGCATTGAGCTGGTATTTCTTAGTCAATGGTTTGAGCCCCGGAACAATAGGAACATTGATGCCTTCTGCTCGGCAGTGATCTACAAAATTGAAGTATTGCTGATTGTCAAAAAACATCTGGGTAACGATGTATTCGGCTCCTGCTTTGATTTTTTCCTTCAAGAAATGCAAATCGCTCTTCATATTGGGTGCTTCAAAGTGCTTTTCGGGATAGCCTGCTACTGCAATACAAAAATCGGAAGGCTCGGCATTGGTAATATCATTGTCCAAATAAATGCCATTGTTCATATTCTTCACCTGCTTTACCAAATCCAAGGCATAATTGTGGCCATTGGGTTCGGGAATAAACTTGCCCTCAAATTTGCGGGCATCTCCACGCAGTGCCAAGACATTGTCAATACCCAAAAACTTGAGATCAATCAGTGCATCCTCTGTTTCTTCTACGCTAAAACCGCCACAAATCAAATGCGGAACAGCATCTACGCCATATCGGTGCATGAGTGCCGCACAAATCCCAACCGTACCAGGGCGTTTACGCATTTCTACTTTTTCGTAATAACCACTAGGACGTTTTTTGTAAACAAATTCTTCGCGATGATAGGTTACATCAATAAAAGGGGGGTTAAACTCCATTAGGGGATCCAAGGTATCAAAAATACTTTGAATTTTTCCGCCTTTGAGGGGAGGGAGAATTTCAAAAGAAATCAATGTCTCTCCATTGGCAGCCTTGAAATGATCGGTTACTTTCATAATATAGAAGGGCATGGTGCCCATGTAATACTTTGAGTAAGAAGTTGGCATTATTGCCAATTTGAGGCACAAAGATACACATTCTAAAAACTAAAAGAAAATACCATTAGTCGCAAAATTAAATGTCTCTGTTTTCTTTACGTTTGTTCTATAAATCAAAAAGTTCTTAGGCTTTGAGCCTAAGAACTTTTATAAAACATAAATAGAGGATGGCTGTTCTTACAAACCTTCCATTAATTCTTGTGGACTTTGTTTTGGTAAAAATTCGTTAATGAAACTTTCTATAATTTGTCTTTCTTCCACTTTTTGTTCCAAGCGTATATTGAGCAATGCGTCTTCGGGAGCCAATTCTACAGATGGGGCTTGTAGTGCCTTGCCGTCGTGGTTCTGAATAACACTTCCTACACCACCGGGGTATTTTTTGCTTAACAAAAAGTTATCACGGAAGGTTTCTGCACTAACTACATTGCCATCTATATCACGCATTTGGCTGTCCTTGCCACCGGGGTATTCTCCTTCTTGTATAGATTTGCGCCAGTACTCAGCATGGTTGGCCCATTCTTGTTGGTCTACCTTTTCAGGTGCTCCAAACCATACATTCCAAGATAAAATACCGCCTTGTTTAAGTTTGTTTAAGGTAACGCAATTGACCAATTTTAGAATCATGCTATTAAACCCATCTACAATCCAAGAGCCTGTTTTGACAATATCGCCAATTTCTACATCGAGGTGAGCAACATTCCAAGCTTGATCTTGATGTTGTGCAAAATTAGGCGTAGGAAAGTTGGTAGACATCCCTTTGCGTAATGGAAAAATAGGTTGTTCTGGATTGCCCGGAAGGTGCGTTTTTACACGGATAGCATTGGCTTTAGAAAATGGGAGCTGGTGAACAATGTTGTTATCGTTGAGCAGGTTTTGCATAGCTTTGCCAAATTTGGTATCCTTGAAGGAAGAGGATAGCCAAATTTTGCCTTCTACGCCCATATCTGCGGCAATCGGTCTTACTTTGAACCCTGAACTCGGTGTTGTTTCGCCTTCTACGGTTTCTTCTACCCAACCTCTATTTCCTGTTACCGTTACTTCTACATTGGCTGTACCCAAAATACTGTACATGCCTTGTTGTGGGCAAATAATAGAGTAAACGCGGCCTTCCTTGGTATAGCCCAATCTTGAAATATCGTGGGCAAATCGCTGATAAACTCGTGAATTCTCATCGTTGAGATCACTTAACCAACTAAATTCTGGCCACCAAACTCTTTGTTGACGATCTAGGCGATCAATATTATCCATATTGTCTAACATGGGCAAACTGGATAAATCTGGATCTGGATAAGCAAAAGCTTCATTGGAGGTAGCAAAACCACCAACCCAACCTTCTACAGGATCTTGCGAGGGTTGTTGACTGTCATTCACGAATACATTTTCGTTTAGTTTCATTCTTTGTTTGGTATTTAAATGTTTAAAAATTATGGTGCAGCTGCATTATCATTGTTATTACAATAATAAAAAAATAACAGCTTTCTGCATATTTTTACGATTAAGAATAGTTTAACTTTGAATTACTTCTAAGTGAAAGTGGGGGAAGTGCTGTATGTTATGTATTTCTATGAATAGAAATAGAAGCTTGTCGTACTATATTGGGGGCCTCAAAACTTAACCTTGGTATAAGGCAATGCTCTAGAAAGTGCTGCTAAATCACTAGAAGAGATGTTCGTTTCATTGCAGCCCAGATGTTTGAGACTACTCATCTGTGCTGCAAAATTTTCGGGCAATCCATGTAGGGGATTGTAGCCAATGTGTAACCGCCTGAGATTGCTCAAATCTGTAATAGAGGCAGGCAGTTGATGCAGTTGGTTGTAGCCTACACGCATTTCTTTGAGCAGGGTTAGTTCCCCAATACAATCAGGAAGGCTTTCCAATTGGTTGTAGCCTGCCTTGAGCACACGCAAGGAAGTAAGTTTGCAAATTTGTGGGGGGAGTGTTTTTAATTTATTATAACTCACACGCAGCGTAGTCATATTGACCATTTTACCAATACCTTCAGGAAGCTCTTTCAGTTCTTGATCCGATACATCCAATGTTTGTACTTTTTCGGGATTTTTGAGTGCTTCCTCCAAGGAGCGGAATTCGCCAGAGTAGTTTTGATAAATATTGGCAGAGAGCAAGACATAACCAAGTGCTGCCCAAGCGATAAAGTGTAGTGCAGTTTTCATAAGCTTTATTTTAAGTTGTTTGTTTTTCGATGAAGAGTTGCCGCCAAATCTCAAAGGTCATAATCATCCAAGTGAGCAGACCATGGCGTTCCAATCCTTTTTTATCACTATAATTTAGCAATAATTTGATGGTTTCGGGATTAAAAATTCCTGCTTGTTGGATATTTTTTTTGTGTAATAATTTCTTCTTGTAAGATTTTAATTCTTTTTGAAACCAGTAGCGCACTGGCACACGCATTCCACTTTTGGGGCGTTCAATAATGCTCAGGGGCAAATCTTGGGCAAATATTTCTTTGAGAATGTATTTTTCAATACCCTTGTTGAGCTTGTACTTGGAGGGCATTTCCATGCTGGCTTGCACCACGGCTTGCGTAAAGAAGGGCGCTACAGCCGGCAAACCCGATGCGCCTAGCATACGTTCTACTTTGGGCAAAATCAAGTGTGCGCCTTTGAGGCGAATGTTGATGCTCATTAATTTATCCAAGAAATTGAGGCGTGGCTCCTTAAAAAAGGGCACCAAAACATCTTCCAAGTATTCTTCTTCGTTGAGTTGTTCTACCAAGTGGGGGGCCAGTAAGGTTCTCAAATGCTTGTAACCTCTTCTGTAAGAAGCCAAGTAAGCTTTTTCCCTAAAGTTTTTTTCTCGTTCAATGCCCCCATACCAATGATTAAGTAGCATGGGAATATTTTTGGGGCCACCAAAACAGGGGTCAGAACCTTCTCCATTAAATATAATAGGAACATGCTGGGCCGCATATTTGGCCAATTCAAAATTGGGAATGGTAATGGGATCACCAATGGGATCATCCAAGTGCCAGATGGTTTTGTATAGGTTGGGAACAAAATCCTTGGGGCGAATTTCTACCTCATGGTGAATAGTTTTATAACGATTGGCTACACTTTGGGCATAGTCCAGCTCATTGGGATATTTCTTACCAAAATGAATAGAAAAGGTATGCACAGGGTGGGGGTGGCGTTGTGCAATTTGTGCGGTTATAATACTAGAATCCAAGCCTCCTGATAGAAAAATTCCTACTTCCTTTTGATGGTTTAGTTTGTTGTCTATTTCCTGATGAATGGCATTTTTGACGCGCTCCTTCCAGTAATTTAGATCTTCTACAGGGTGTTTTTCAAAATATTCTAACTTAAAAAAACGCTCTAATTGGCAACTCTTTTTCTTTAGATTATAATGCAAACAATAACCGGCGGGCAATTCTTGGATGCCTTGGAGCATGGTGTCTTGCATAGGCACAAAGCTGTAAGAAAAATACTGAAACAGCGCTTTGATATTGATTTGTGGCGAAAATTGTGGCAGGGCTTGGATGCCTTTGGATTCTACACTAAAGGCTAGTTGTTGGGGGCTTTGGTGATAATAAACCGTTCGTTGTCCTGTAGCATCCCGCACCAAGTGTAGATATTCGGGAGTTATTATACACAAAATATAAGCCCCCTGTATAGCTTGCAATAGGGAGGTTAAACCTTTTTGGTGGTACTGTTGTGCAATTTGTTGGGCTGTTAAAGCCTCTTGTTGTGCATTGTAAATAGCTCCTGCTATGGCAACCACCAAATTTTCCTCTTTGTGATAGCCACTGCTGCTGGTATACACTGGGTCATTGGCATTGACGGCGGTTGCTACAAAGTTGTCTTGTAGATGTTCTATATGAAAATGGTCTTGGCCTCGATGCCGAACCTGCTGATACATAGCTTGTACAGAGCTTGCACTGCCATTCGTTAT
Source organism: uncultured Aureispira sp. (assembly GCA_964445645.1). Taxonomy (GTDB): domain Bacteria; phylum Bacteroidota; class Bacteroidia; order Chitinophagales; family Saprospiraceae; genus Aureispira. The sequence continues at coordinate 58,912 of CAYULH010000011.1, forward strand.
TCCTACTATTACTGCCATAATTTATTAACCAAAATCACTACCTCCGTCAGAGCTGTTCCCATACGAGCGCAAAACCTCACCCAATACCAAACCACTAATAATAGCAACGCCCATTGTTTGAGCCAAACGAGCAGGGGGGATATGATCGATTTGCAGCCCTTTGTTTTCGGCCGAGCGTGTTTTGAGAATATCGTTGGTATTGCTATCGGCCTCACTTAAACCCAAATCCACCTCTTCTACAGAATCGGGAATTCTTAAGAATTGGTCCAGCTTTTTACGCATATCAAACTGGTTGGAGGTAGAATCATGCAAGTATTGTAGTTTGATGGTAGGTTTATCATTTAATATTTTCTGGACTTTTGCAATGAGATAACTAGGGTAGGCATTTTGTGAAATAATGACGGATTTCCATTCTGCTTGGTAATTGTTCTTGACAAACAAATCCACATAAATATCCTTGTCTACCACCAAGATGCTTTCTACACCATAATCGTACAAATCGGATTCACCAAATGGATTGGCAGGTGCTTCTTGCAGGGAGGGCTTGGTCAATAAGTTGGGTACAGGGTAGTGTTTTAGCCAGCGTTGCAGCAATTGTTCAAACTCTTCATAGCTTACTTTGGGCTTATCCTTGAGTGTAAACAAACCTGTCATGGCTGCCGCAAATGCAGCAATAATGCCCATATCTATATACACAGAGCTACCCAAGTAGTTGGTCTTAACATAGTTGACATTAATAATAAGAACAGCGCTAACAACCACCACTATAAACAGAAGGAATCTTGTCATACAAGATACTTTACCTGTTCCCAAATAAGAACTGTATAGTTGATTGGCCGTATAGTAAGTGTCCCCAGTTCCACGCATTTCCTCGGTCAGCGTTCTAAATTCTTGGTCATTGAGTCCTGTGGTTTTTGGATCAAATATCACCGTTGGACGGCCATTGAGATTCTTCATACTCTTATTGGTTTAGCAAGCAGTAGATTTGTATTCAATATCAAACAATCATCTTGATTATCCTAAAGTAAAAATATTTTTAGGAAAAGACTATAATCCTTACAAAAAAGCTCCTTACACATTGAAGTATAAGGAGCTATAAAATTTTAATTCTTGGTAGAATTTATTGTTTTTCAACCGCAATTTGTACCACCACATCATCAATCAAGGCCACTTCATGCCCATTGAAGGATTCGTCTACTACATCCAATTGAGTAGCCAACACTTCTTGGCTGATGTAATCTTCAAATTGCAATACAGCTTGGTTGATGGCTTGATGTTGTTGAATTTTTAGGCGAATTCTATCGGTTACATCCAAATCTTGATCCTTGCGTAAGTTCTGAATTCTATTCACCAATTCTCTAGCCATACCTTCTGCCTCTAATGCTGGTGTAATGGTGGCATCCAAGGCTACCGTAATTTCGGCATCACTGGCTACCAACCAACCTTCTATATCTTCTGATGTAATGGTAACATCCGATAGGCCCAATTCAAAAGCCTCACCATCTAGGTCTAGGTTATATTTGCCCGCTCGTTCTAATTGAGCAATATCCTCTTGTGTAAAGGCTTCGATGGCGGCCTTCCCAGCTTTCATATTTTTGCCCAAACGCTTGCCCAATACTTTAAAGTTAGGCTTAATGCCTTTTTTGACAATGCCAGAAGCATCCGAAACATATTCAATCTCTTTGATATTCAATTCTGATAGCAATAGATTTTCTACGGATTCTACTTGGTTTTGGAAATCTTGGCTCAATACAGGCAACAAGATTTTTTGCAAGGGTTGGCGCACCCGAATGGCTTCTTTCTTGCGTAAGGACAAGACCAAAGAAGTAATGCGTTGTGCATAACTCATGCGTTGTTCTAGTGCGGTGTCAATGGCTGCCTGCTCTGCTTTTGGGAAAAAGGCCAAGTGTACCGATTCGTGTGGCTCTTGCTGGGTTACGCCGTTTAGATTTTGGTACAACCAATCGGTAAAGAAAGGCGCAATGGGCGCCATGAGTTTAGACAACGTGACCAAACAATGGTACAAGGTCTGGTAAGCAGCTAGTTTATCCTCGTTTTGCTCTCCTTTCCAGAAGCGACGACGACACAAGCGCACATACCAATTGCTCAAGTGGCGATCTACAAAATCTGCAATCTTACGTCCTGCATTGGTTGGCTCATAGTTTTCAAAATCCTTTTCTACCTCCTGCACCAAGGAATTCAACAAAGAAATAATCCAACGATCAATTTCTGGACGTTTCTCTAGGGCTACTTCATTGCCATAACGGAAACCTTTGAGGCTCAATCCATCATAATTATCTACATTGGCATAAGTAGCAAAGAAATTATAGGTATTATAAAGTGTACCAAATAATTTGCGTCTGGTTTCGTCCAGTACCGCTTCATTAAAACGCAAGTTGTCCCAAGGTTGTGCATTGGTGAGCATGTACCAACGAGTAGCATCTGCGCCGTACTTGGACAAGATTTCAAATGGTTCTACAGCATTGCCCTTGGATTTGGACATTTTCAAGCCATTCTTATCCAAAACCAAACCATTGGAAACCACATTCTTATAAGCAATAGTATCAAAACACATGGTAGAAATGGCGTGCAAGGTATAGAACCAACCTCTTGTTTGGTCTACGCCCTCTGCTATAAAATCGGCAGGAAAAGCACGTTCGCCTGCTTGATTTTGCAAGGCATTGTCAATCAATTCCTTGTTCTCAAAAGGATAATGCCACTGGGCATAAGGCATAGAGCCACTATCAAACCACACATCAATAAGGTCTGTTTCTCTGTACATCTTTTTGCCCGAAGGGCTGACCAATACTACCGCATCAATGTAGGGGCGGTGTAAGTCTTTGGGAACTTCTTGTGATAAGTTGAATGCCTGATTGGCCGCTTCTACGGCTTGTTGCAATTCCTCTACAGAGCCAATGCACAATTCTTCACGCTCATCCTCTGTGCGCCATATAGGCAAGGGGATGCCCCAATAACGAGAGCGAGACAAGTTCCAATCTTGCAAGTTGTCCAACCAACCCCCAAAGCGTTTTTCACCTGTAGACGCAGGTTTCCAGTTGATGGTTTGGTTGAGTTCGGACATGCGTTTTTTCTTGGCCGTTGCTTTGACAAACCAAGAATCGAGTGGATAATACAAAACAGGTTTATCGGTACGCCAACAGTGTGGGTAACTGTGCTTGTATTTTTCTACTTTGAATGCTTTATTTTCGGTTTTGAGCTGTATAGCCAATTGAACATCAATTGATTTTTCGGGGGCTTCCCCAGCTTTGTAATACTCGTTCTTAACATAAGCACCTGCATAAGGCCCCATTTCTGGACGGAATTTTCCTTGCAAATCCACCAAGGGCACCAAATCGCCTTCTTCATTCTTGACCAACATAGGCGGAATATCCGATTGCTTGGCTACCATGGCATCATCGCCACCAAACGTAGGCGCAATGTGTACAATTCCAGTACCGTCTGCTGTGGTTACAAAGTTGCCACCAATGACACGGAAGGGCACCATAGACTGGTCATCGGGCTGTGCAAAGGGGAGCAGCTGCTCATAAGAAAGACCAATCAAGTCTGTCCCTTTGTATTCTTTTATTATAGTATAAGGAATGTGTTTATCGCCCAGTTGGTAGTTTTCCAATGGCAATTCTTCACTGCTTGCTTTGTATTTGCCACTCAGTTGTTTGCTGACCAATGCCTTAGCCAATACCACGTGCATAGGCAAGCCAGTGTATTGGTTGTAGGTTTTGACCAATACATATTCAATTTTGGGGCCGACACACAAGGCTGTGTTGGACGGAAGGGTCCAAGGGGTAGTGGTCCAAGCCAAGATAAAGGTATCATCAGGCAGCAAGTTGTTGGGCTTTACCTTGAACTGTGCTACCACTGTGGTATCGGTTACATCCTTATAGCAACCCGGCATGTTCAATTCGTGCGAACTCAAGCCTGTACCAGCAGCAGGAGAGTAGGGCTGTATGGTGTAGCCCTTGTACAACAATTCATCTTTGTACAATTTTTTGAGCAACCACCACACCGATTCTATATAATTGTTCTCATAGGTAATATAAGGCTCGCTCATATCTACCCAATAGCCCATTTTTACCGTCAATTCATCCCACATATCTTTGTAGAGCATCACCGTTTCCTTGCAAGCCTTGTTGTAATCGTCTACCGATATTTTGTGTCCAATATCTTCCTTCGTAATTTGGAGTTGCTTTTCTACGGCCAATTCAATAGGGAGGCCGTGGGTGTCCCAGCCAGCCTTGCGACGAACCAATTTGCCTTGCATGGTTTGGAAACGGCAAAAAACATCTTTGACAGAACGTGCCAAAACGTGGTGAATACCCGGTTTGCCATTGGCTGATGGTGGGCCTTCAAAAAATACAAAGCTAGGCGCATCTTCACGCTCGCTCATGCTCTTTTCAAAAATTTGATTTTCTTTCCAAAATTTGAGCAATTCTTGATCTATTTTGGGTAAATCTAACTGTTGGTATTCTTCGTACTTGTTCACAGTGAATAGATTGATATTAGGAAGTTGTTTGGGAATGGTATGAAACTATTCACAACTTCGATTTAAGGAAGATTCTATTGATAATACATTAAGTAGCTGTTATAATAAGCTACAAAAATAAAAAAAGCTCTAACAAATTGGTATCTGTTAGAGCTTCATTGATTCAAAACAAGGTCAATTAACGCAAACAGATACCTTCTGAAGCGCTAATAATAATATTGCTGTTTATATTGATACTTCGTGGATTTTTTACTTTTTTGTAAAAAAAACTAAAAAAGCATCTTGTATACAGTTGATTATCAATTGTATACGATTTCCAACGAAGTAAGGTTATATTGAAATTTTGTTTTTTCATAATTCCTAACAAAATTACAGCATTCTACAGGGATTACCAAAAAAATGGCTTCAAAAAGCATTGACGTAGAGCATTTGTAGGCATAGAAGTTCGCTTTACTCGGTTGTTCTGTATAGAATTGGAATAAAATAGTATAGATGTAAATAATAGACATTATTGCGAATAATTTTGTAGCGAAAAAAGC
>CAYULH010000012.1:0-62491 GCA_964445645.1 uncultured Aureispira sp.
GTTCAAAAATACGCTTTGCAAACAAAGCTATAATCATTTCATCCCTTCGGGATTCATCATTCGCACCATCTAAATTTAGAACTTAACAGCCCTAGCCAGAGGGGATGGATTTAGACCTATCCAACTGCTTCTAAATCAAGATTTGAAAAAACACACCCCATTTTATATTTTAAATTGTTTTTTCATCATTCTGCAAGAACACAATATATTTAATTATATTGGCTCACTATATAATCATTTATTGAACCTTTATATAGAAAAAGTGTATGAAAACAATTTTATTTTCTGTATTCCTACTTGGAATACTTTCCAATCTTAGTGCCCAAACCATTCAGGGGACGGTCAAAGATTCAAAAGAAGCTGTTATTGGAGCATCTGTCAGTGTTTCGAGCAGCAATGGCACCACCACCGATATTGATGGCAAGTATAGCCTAAAGGTTGAGGCGGGTAGATATACCCTAACCGTGACGTATATTGGCTACGCCACACAAGAACTAGAAGTAAGTGTAGGCGAAGGCGAAACCAAAACGGTGGATATTGTGCTTAGTGAAGATGTAGAAGTTTTGGAGGAATTGGTAGTGGTAGGAACACGCAACCGCCCAAGATCGTCCACCAACACTACAGTTCCTATTGATGTGTTGCCTGCGGAGGTATTGACCAGAACAGGACAAACCACCTTTGATAAGGCATTAACGTACCAAGTGCCTTCTTTCAACTCTGTTCAGACTCCTGTAAACGATGCGACTTCCTTATTAGATCCTTATGAGATTCGTAATATGGGCCCTAGCCGTACCTTGATCTTAATTAATGGAAAACGCAAAAATTTGAGTGCTTTATTGTACACCCAAACTTCTCCGGGTAGAGGGGAGACAGGAGCGGATATTTCGGGTATTCCTATCGATGCCATCAAGCGGGTAGAAATCTTGCGTGATGGGGCTTCTGCCCAGTATGGTTCGGATGCTATTGCAGGGGTTATGAACATTATCTTGAAAGATGATGTGGATTATGGTTCTATAAATTTGCGTACAGGTATTACCATGCAAGGCGATGGAGCTTCCTTAGGCTTTAGCTTAAACAATGGCCATGCTCTAGGAGACTATGGAACAGGACACCGTGGATTTATCAATTATACCGTTGATTTTTCAAAAGTGGGCTTGGCCAATCGTCCGGGTGTAGTGGATGCTGAAGGAGAAGCTGGTGATTTTGGGGCCGATTTGGCAGTGGTACAAGAGTTTTTGTCTAGAAAACCCGATGCTGGAAACATCAATGGCTCCCCCGAAACAACGGCTGCCAAATTTGCTTTAAATGGTGGTTTTGATATTACAGACAAGGCTAGTTTGTATTTCAATGCTGCGTACATTTACAAAAACGTAAATAGTTTTGCAAATTACAGAACGCCTTATTGGCGCACCGTGAGCGCACATCCCTATTTGGCCGATTTCTTTCCTGCTCCGGGTACGCCCAATAACTACGATGGTTACTTACCTACTTTTGATGGTATTTTGAACGATTACAATGCTACATTAGGATTCAAAACCGAAAAAGATGGATGGAGTTTTGATGTGAGCTTTACGACGGGTGGCAATGCTCAAAATTATAAAGTAACCAACACCCACAATAGATTTAATGTTTATTCTCCTTCTAGTTGGATAGATGCCAATAACAATGGTGTAGTCGATTCTAATGAAGTAACACAAGGTGCGCCATTGTATCGTGAAAATAGCCCCATTAGTTTTGATCCCGGAGGAACAAGCTTCACGCATTATGTTGGTAATATTGATATATTCAAAAGTATTGTAGATAACTTCTCTATTGCTTTTGGTGCAGAATTTAGATCCGAAATCTTTGCCATTATTGCTGGAGATGTGGCTTCGTACGATGGTGGTGGTGCCGATTCCTTTGCTGGAAACCGCCCTGAAAATTCAGGTACATTTAATCGTTATAACTTTGGTGGCTACTTAGATCTTAGTTGGGATATTACCAAGGATCTATTATTAAATGGAACCGTTCGTTTGGAAAACTATAGCGATTTTGGAAATGCTTTTGTTGGTAAAGTGAGCGCACGCTATAAGTTCTTGAATGATAAATTCACGCTTCGTGCTTCTGGTTCTACAGGGTTTAGAGCACCAACCTTGCACCAAATTTACACCCAAAAAACACAATACAGCTTCATACCGGGTTCAGGTATCCAAGTAGGTGGTTTGATCAACAACGTATCTCCTCAAGCGCGTTTGTTGGGTATTCCTCAATTGGATGCAGAAAAATCGGTAAATGTTACGGTAGGTGTGGGTGCAAGACCTGTGCGTAATTTGGATATTACTGTAGATTGGTATTATATTACTATGCGTGACCGAATTGTATTGAGTACCGAAATTGGAGGAACTCCTATGGGCAACACGCCATTGGATAATATCCTTTTGTCTAACAATTTGAGTGATGTGAGCTTCTTTGTAAATGCGCTTAATACCGTAACTACAGGTATTGATTTTGTAGCCAACTACAGAAACATTCGTTTTGGAAAGAGCAAGTTAGGCTTTACTTTGTCTGGTAATTATACCATCATCAATGGCCGCCAAGGCGAGGTAAACAATCCTACATTGGTACAGGATGCTGGACAATCTGTAGTGAATGAAACACAAGAGGCTTTGTTCTTCACTTCTCGTCCACAAACCAAATGGATTCTAGGCGTAAATTACGAGATTGGAAAATTTGATTTCTCCTTGAACAACACTTACTTTGGTAAAACAGAATTCAGACAACAAGGAATGGATAAAAATCTAAAAACTGAATTCACGCCTCAGGTAGTAACCGACTTGGCAATCATTTTCAACATCACCGAAAAATTCAGCATCAGTGTCAATGCCAACAACTTGTTCAATATCTTACCTAAATGGAATTTTGTAGCCTTAAATGATGCTGGTCAAGCCATCTTGGATGATCCTGCTTTGCAAAAACAACAATCTAACTTAATTACCTTCAACCAACGTTATTCTCAAATGACTTATGATGGGTATCACTTTAGCCAATTGGGTGCTATGTATACTTTGAATTTGAAATACCAGTTCTAATGGGTTGATAGAATAGCTAGTTTTGAACTAGAATGACAATAAAAATCAAATAGGAGCTTTCTCTATGGAGGAGGCTCCTGTTTTTTGAGTGGTTGTTTGTTTTTAATGTTTTGCCCCCTCAACTATTACACTATTATATCTAAACCTTTTCTGCACCATTTATTTGTTGCTATTATCTCTTGTTTGGATATATTATTATCTGTAAGATTGATGGAACGAACATTAGGTATATTATTTAAGTATTTTGGTATTTTAGTTAGCTGATTATTCGCCAGATATAGCCGATCTAGCTTTTTTAACGCTACAATTTCGATTGGTATATCCTTTATCTTGTTATTTTGTAAATTTAATGCTTCCAAATCTTTTAACTGTCCAATATTGGAAGGGATTTTTTCAATCTTACAATTGAATAACACTACTTCCTTGTGACCATTAAATATGTATAATAATCCTTGCTCAAAACAGACAGCTCTTTTTTCTTCAGTTTGAGTTAATAATTCTAATAGTTCTTTATCATTAATATATTGTGATTCTTCAAGGTTTTCCAAAAGCTTCACACCTAATTTAAAGGATACTAAAAGTTGACCTCTAAGGAATTTCTTGATCTTCTCTATACATTGGTATGCTTCTTCCATAAGTAATAATCTAGTTTGGGGATATTAATGAATAAAACAATTACGTGTAAGAAAAACGGGATTTTTTTAACAGGAAACAATTACGTGTTAAAAAAAATGGATTTTTTTAACACGTTGTAAGAACGTGTAAGAAAAACGGGATTTTTTTAACACGACTATTGAGCGAATAAATCAAAGAGTTCTTTATTGATGTAGTAATTGCTCTTTCCATGCTTGATTTTCTCCATTAAGCCAATGCTTACCAATTCATCCAAGTAGGAGGCTGTCGTTTGTCTTGTTTTGTTAATATCTTGCTGCAAAAATTCAATATTTAAACAAAACCACCAATTGTTCAAACCAACAAAAAAAAAGGAGTTAAGCACTATTGCTTAACTCCTTAATTATCATTTAGTCGGGATGACTGGACTTGAACCAGCGACCTCTACCAACTGGATTTCGTAATTTTTCACCATACAATTTATAAATACCAGCCCGAAAGTTGTAAATAACATCGTTGTTCTATATCTGTATCTTGTGGTGCCCACCACCGAGCAAGCGATACTCTAACAAGTGTACCTTTGGGGATAATATCAATAGAAGTGGAGAACCCGACATAGGGTATTCTCCTAGTCTGAGCAAAAACACTTCCTTCTTTATATTCATAATATATTTTCTCTTCGCCATTTCGTGTTTCTGTACACTTCTCTAAATTTCTATCTAAAAGCCAGAAACCTACACTTTGAGAAGGTATCTTTAAATGCGAGATAAACCCACTCCCCTTTCCAGTCCAACCTAAATTCCCACCAAACAAAGCATTAGAACTTTTCCATATTGAGCTTTGCATCTGTTGTTTGATCCAGTCCTTGATTTCTGTAGGAGTAAGATGCCTTTTGGGTGGAGAAACTTTTTTAACTAAAACATCTTCTACATGAGGAGGGTTTGGATTGGATAAAAAAGTAAACTCCATATCTCTAATTTCTCCAATCTGCCAATCACATGAGGAGGGCTGATTAGAGCCTCCTGCGGCTAATAATCTTACAAGTCGATTTTCTTCTATCACAATTCCTCCAATACAAAAACTAGCTTTCATCCTAGTTATTGCGACTATCAAAATATCCACTACTATATATTTTTTATAAATGAACTACCTTGCTTCCATAATCTTCCTCTAATCTATCTGTAATAAGCGATCGATGACAGGCTTTAGGATGCTCTTCAACACAAAAAAACACCACATTAGTTGCCCCCTTTCTCTCTAAATCTTCTTGTAATTTCACCAAATCGTATGTAGACAAAACTTCATCACTATAACGACTTTTAAAAAGTTCACCTAATTCAGTTCTGTTTCGTTTAGCTGTATTGGATTGCTTATCTAATTGTTTTTGTGCATCTCGAATATCATTGGTTGGAGCTAAGTCTAAAATATGACAATACTGAATATTCAATTCATGCAATTTTGCTTGCAATTTCTTGCTGTTAACATAGCTATATTTTTTACCTCTCACTCCTCTTCTTCTTCGTACATCTACAAAAGTATCTATATTGTTTGATTTTAATTTATCGAAAAAACTGGATTCTGTTGAATTATAAACGCCCACTGTAAAAAAATCTAGTGCCATCCTTATATATATATTTTCCTAGAATAGAACATAGGAGTTTGTTCAAAAATATTAGCTCTTCCTTTTGTTAATTCATTGATTACCTCTGTCTGGCTTTTTACCCTTTTACTTGAAATAATATGATTCATTTCAACATTTTCCTTCATTAATGCTTGCCCTATTAGTTTGCTACGGTGGCATGTTTTGGGGTCACACTCACTACACATCAAAGCAATGTTTAAGCCTTGGTTATTGGCATCCTTAATTCTTTTTATTCCTTCTTTGAAAAATACTTTTTGCTCAACCTTTTGATAATCTACTCGACCATCAGTATAACAACTTCTATCACTAGGAAGCCCCCCTAAATTTCCTCCAAAGTACGCATAGATAATTTCATGTTTTTTTAATTCCATTTTCAAAATTTCTCTATTAAAATGAGGATATTTTTTTGAATATGGAGTGCTGCGAACATCTAAAACATACTTTATTTCCCAAGCTTTTAGCTCCGAAATCAACGTTTCTAAGTTCTTATCACTATGCCCTATCGAATAAACAGTTGAAGTTTTATTGTTCTTATCCATTTGAAATCCAAGTATCCCAGAGAATTTGATTTAATAACAGAATATTAATTTAACAAAAAACATGCGGCATTTAAATTCTTCAAGGAGTTTTAACTAAATCTTTTTCTCTTGTCTTTTTGACTCTCCCTATTTAATCAAACAAAAAAAGAGAATCCAGAGTTTTCACTTCAGATTCTCTAATTGAATTTTTGAATGTCGGGATGACTGGACTTGAACCAGCGACCTCACGCCCCCCAGACGCGCACTCTACCAACTGAGCTACATCCCGATTTTTGCAAAGCATTTTCTTGAAATGCGGCTGCTAAGATACATTTTGTTCTTAGGCTTTACAAGAAAAACAGGCAAAAAAATCGGTTGATTTTTTGCCTGTTTTTTTGATGTTGTAATGTAAGCCTACAATTGCTGCAATACTGTGCGTGATTTTTGCTGGTAGAGGTGTCCTTCTTTTTGGCTAATTGCTTTTAGTATCTTTTTGGCTTCTTCTGTTTTGCCAAGTTTGATTTGAGCCAAGGCCAACATCCATTCTGCTTCTTGACGATAGGTAGAATCACGGCTATCCATTACCATTGACAAGGGTTCGACGGCCTCTTTTGCTTTGCCCCGCGCCAATCTAGCAACCCCCAATACTACCAATGCTTGATAATCGGTACTAGCTATTTCTGGAAAATTTTGGCGATAATCCTTCAAGTAGGTAATACAAGTTTCGTAATCTTTGTCTTGATAGGCATTAAGTGCCTCTTTTTTGAGCTTTGCAGCATGTGATACGTTATTAGCTGCACGATGAGCAATTAGGGACATTCCGATAGACTCGGAAGCTACAAAATGCTGGTCGAACAAACTTGGGTGAGTCAATTGATACGCCAATACACTCAAGAGCAATACCGCCGCCGCTGCTGCTATATAATAGAATTGGCGCAAAGAGCGAATGATAGGTGTTTTATCGGTACTCTGTTCGCTTTCATATTCCTTTTCAAATTCCTGTAGTGTTAGGGCATATTCATCTTCTCTGAGTGCATTAAAGCCATCAAAGATAGGTTCATAAGCCGCCACTTCTGTCTCGAAGCTAGAATCTTCTTGAAGTAGTTGATTAAAAGAGATCTTAGCTTGGCCTTTTAGTTGGCCGGTGTGGTATGCTTCTATGAGTTTTATTTTGTCGATTGCTGACATTGTTGTTAGTTTTTAATGTAAGATAGTAGTTTTCAGTAGTTTGTCTTTAAAGACGAGAATGGGGATGCGTTATAGATGCTGTGTATTTATATAAGTCTAAACTAGGGTAATTGTTGTGTTTACTCTGTGTTTTTTTGAATAAAGAATTACTAATTTTGTTAAAGATTGGAATTTGCTTCTTCCTGTACAATTTCTCTAAGATGCTTTAAACAGTAGGATTTTTTCTTTCTTACCACGCCTTCATTTTTATAATTTAATGCACTAGCTACTGCTTCGGGGTGCATTCCTTTTACAAAAATCATTTCAAGGAGACTTGCACAGGGATTACCAATTTTGGATAACAGGTGTTTGACTAATTGTTTGTTTTGCTCTCTACGCTCTTTTTCTTCTTCTGTATTTTCAAATAATACTGGGTCTTCTTCTGCCACCATCTCTTCAATGGGTATATCGATTACATGAATGTGTCGTTTCTTGCTTCGAAATTGTTGCATCAGTATATTTTTGCCAACGGAGCACAGATAAGTTATTGGTTTGCTAGTCAACTCTTTGAGCTTGCCACTGGTAACATTTCTGTAAAGTATTAAATTGGCTTGTTGGTATACCTCTCCGCATTCTTCTTTTGTCAATCCATAATTTTTGATGCACCAAGCAAAAAAAAACTCTCTGTTAGAATTGTAGAATTTTTGCAATGCTCTTCGATCATTATTCCTGATTGCTTCCAAGATCTGTTCATTATGCTTCTCACTCATTTATCTCCGGAATTGGCAATTTGTTACCGCTGGCGCGAATTTTTTTAAAAAAAATAGCAATAAATACACAAAATTAAGAGTTTAGGGCCTTAATCTTAACATTTTGTATTCTAAAATCATGCCTTTTTACAAGCTATATTAGTCGATATTTTTGATACAAAAGACGTTTTTAAAACGAGATTGGTAGAAGATTTACAGCTGTATTCGAGTAGTAGTTGCTATACTTTTTTAACACTTATACGACCTTACACTAGTAATAAAACCATCTTGTTGTTAAAAAAGTAAGACAAATGGTATTATGGTTATTAACAAAATAAGGTTCATTAATAAACATACTCTTACAAAAGTAATAATTTTTCCACTAAAAGTATTCCGCTTACCTAAGAGTATTTTTTATCTCCAATCCTTGTGAACTAGTCGAAAAAAAGAAAAAAAACTTTGGCTTTTGGCTATTTTTGAGTAAAAGTAGGCATTGCACCAAACATCTACAAGTAGTGTATTGTCTTACAAGCGCTTCTTATTCCCTAGAAGTTAGAAAAAATAGGCTTCTGATGGGTTCTTTTAATAAAATTATTACAAATAATAAACAACATGGCTAAGTTACTAGGTCTTCTGTTGGTCTTTTCACTTTTGTGTGCTCAAATTGCTTGTGTAAACACCAACAAAGTTGCTAAAAACAAGGATAAAAAAGTATCTACTATAGCAGATGCAGACACCACTCCCCCTACACCTTCTCCTATTTCGGGCTTGGGGGCATTGGGAAGCACGGCAACGGTGGGTGCAACCGAAGAAAAAGCTAGTGGAATGAAGGCAGAACTGCCTTTTTCTCCAAATTTCCGAACAGGTACACTGGATAATGGCATGCGTTATTACATTCGTAAGAACAGCAAACCAGAGAATCGTCTAGAGTTGCGCTTGGCCGTCAATGCGGGTTCTATGCAAGAGGATGATGACCAAAGAGGACTGGCACACTTTGTTGAGCACATGGCGTTTAATGGTACTACTAATTTTGAAAAAAATGATCTCATCAATTTTTTGGAAAAAACAGGCGTGCGTTTTGGGGCAGATCTCAATGCTTACACTTCCTTTGACGAAACAGTGTACATGTTGCAACTGCCTACTGACAAGGAAGGTTTGGTAGACAAAGGCTTGACGGTAATGAGCGACTGGGCCACTGGAATTGCATTTGAAGGAGAGGAGATAGACAAAGAGCGTGGTGTTATTCAATCAGAGTGGCGTACAGGCTTGGGAGCCAATGAGCGTATGCGTTACACTTGGTGGCCAAAAGTGTTTCATGAAACACGCTATGCCGATCGCCTTCCTATTGGTGTTATGGACATCATTCAGAATGCGCCACATGATCGCTTTCGCCGTTTTTATCAAGATTGGTACCGTCCCAATTTGCAAGCGATTATTGTGGTGGGTGATTTGAATGTGGAGGAGATGGAACAAAAGATCAAAGCAACCTTTGCTGGTCTTAAAAATCCTGAAAATCCTAGAGAGAAAAAATTGTATGAAGTGCCTGACCACAAGGAAACCTTTATTGGTCTTGCTACCGACAAGGAAGCAACCCGTATAGATGTGAATTTGTACATCAAGCATGATGCTCAAAAAGTTAAAAACCTACAAGATTATCGCCGCACGCTCATGCAGGAGTTGTACAATGGTATGCTCAATGAGCGTTTTGCAGAAATTACACAAGAAAAAGAAGCTCCTTTTATTAGTGCCAGTGCAGGTTATGGTGGTTTTGTGCGTAGCAAAGATGCTTATTTTGCTTCGGCTACTGCCAAAGAAACAGGCATCCTAGAGTCGGTTAAGATATTGGTACGTGAGAATCAACGAGTACTCCAACACGGATTTACAGAGACAGAATTGGAACGCCAAAAATTGGCAATAGAGGCGGCGGCCGAAACAGATTACAAAGAACGGGACAAAACACGCTCTGGAAATTTGGCCATGCAAGCTGTTTATCACTTTTTGAACAATGAGCCACTATTTGGGGCAGAAAAGGAAATGCGTCTAATCAAGGAATTCTTACCAAGTATCACCTTGGAGGAAGTGAATGCCTTGGCCAAAGAGTGGATTACAGAGGAGAATCGTGCCTTGGTCATTACTGCACCAGATAAAGAAAGCGTAAAAATGCCTTCTGAAGAAGCATTGAGAGCCGTGCTTAATTCTGCCAAAGAAATGGTTGTGGAGCCTTATAAGGATAAGTTTTTGGATATGCCTTTGATGGAAAAAGCCCCCACACCCGGCAAAGTGGTTGCCAGCAATTTGGTAACAACTGATGATTTGCAGATTACAGAATATACCTTGTCCAATGGTGTCAAGGTAGTAATGAAGCCAACGACTTTTCAGAATGATAAAATATCCCTTATGGCTTTTAGTCCGGGTGGGCATTCCTTATACAGTGACGAAGATTATCTAACGGCCAGCAATGCTGCTCGTGTGGTTGACCAGATGGGTTTGGGTAAGTTTGATGCCATTGCCCTCAATAAAAAGCTGACGGGTGTGACCTTGAGCTTGAGTCCTTATATTGGAGAATTGTACGAAGGTTTTTATGGTTCTTCTTCTGTAGAGGATTTTGAAACATTGATGAAGTTGGTTTATTTGTATGGTACAGATGCTCGCAAAGATCAAGATGATTTTGAGCGTATCATTAGCCAAACAGTAGAAGGATTGCGTAACCAGAGTGCCAACCCAATGATGGCATTTAGTGAGGCTATTACTAGTATCAAAAATGGCAACCACCCCAGAAGAATAGTATTGCCAAAGATAGAGGATGTAGAAGCCATGAAACTAGATAGGGCTTTTGAAATTTATCAAGATCGTTTTAGTGACTTTAGTGATTTTACATTTGTATTGGTTGGTAATTTCAAACCAGAAGAAATAAAGCAACCTTTAGAGCAATACTTGGGTGCCTTGCCAAGCATCAACCGCAAAGAAAAAGGTAAGGATGTGGGTGTAAAATATGGTGTCAATGGAGGGGTTAAAGACATTAAGAAGGGCTTGGCTCCTCAGGCCAATGTGTACATTGGTTTTATGCAAGAGGGCAATTTTACACAAGAACAACGCCACCGCCTACAATCTATGTCTAGTGTGCTTAATATCATGGTACGTGAAAACTTGCGAGAAGAAAAAGGGGGTGTTTATAGTCCTCGTGTTAGCGCTAGTGTGCAGACAGAACCCAGAGGTTTGGCCGATATGTTTGTGTTCTTTCAGTGTGCTCCCGAAGATGTGGATGAATTGGTAAAAGCAGTAAAAGAGGAAATTAAGGACTTGCAAACCAATGGCCCTTCTGAGGAGAATTTTAATAAAATTAGAGAAACTCAACGCAGAACACGCGAGAGTAATTTGGAGAAAAATAGGTTTTGGATGAATACTCTGACGGAATATTACAGCGAAAACAAAGATCTCAAAGAAATTAAGGCGTATGAGAATTTGATTGAAACGATTACCAAAGAGGACATCCAAAAAGCCGCTAATCAATATCTGGATTTGGACAAAGCGATTATCGTAACAGTTAAACCAGAAAAAGAAACCAGCAAAGAGCCTTAGAGAAATGTGTAGGGCGCAATGTCTATTGCGCCCTATTTTATTTTATCTCGAAGGGCTGTAACTCAACTGCCCGTGATGCACTTCCCAGCCTTTGTCCAAGTGAAAACGCTTGTTCTTAGTTACCAAAATAATACCCACTGTGAGCAATCCGGCTCCTCCTGCCAATAAAACACTTCCTGCCACCACATTCCCTATCAAGGCCGAACCAAAAATAACAGAACTCAATCCTACTCCTGTAGCTACACCTCCTATAATGCCATCATTGCCGTGTACTCGACCTGCAATGATCAGACAATCTGAAAAAGCTATTGTTTGGCCAGCCACCGTCATGCTGTCCTTTTGAATCTGCTCCAATTTTCCTTTTGTCCAAACTTTTGGGTTGTTCCGCAGTTTATATTTAATAGAAGCACCTTGGCTGACCATTTTTTTCTTACCTTTCTGTTGGTGTTCAAAAATGAGTACATCTAGGATTTGGGTATCATCAATTAGTGACTGGCCTTGAACATTAAATGCCAGCAAACAAAGTAGAGATGGTAGACTAACCAACCAGACTAAATTCATAGTTTTTTATTGTTTTGTATAATAATTAAAAGCTACAGTGGCTTGAACTGCTGCATCCTGCAACAAATTTCTTATATTGAAGGGGTTAAGTGCTTGAAGTAAGCAATAAACTTTACTTATCAAAACACCACTTGAGCAGAGGGGTTATATTTAATAATTTTGTACCCAGCAAATGAGCTGACAAATTTAACGAATCGATTTACAACATCTTATCAAGATACAACCATTAGCTACAAGCTTTTCATTTTCAAAAAATTGGTAAGATATTATGCTACGTTACCTAATTCTATTTAACACATATAATTTAATGGTTTTGCTTTAATATTTTGCCTGTAAAAGTATAAACCTGTTTTATAATTATTCTATTATGAACATACTTTCTAAATATAAACGCTATTCTTTCCTTTCATTGTCTTTGGTTGGATTATTTTTTATTTATGCTTTTTCGTGTACATCTACTGCTAACGAGCTAGAGGAAAATGAAACAAACCGTGAATTAGTTGTCGCAGAAACAGAAGAAGGAAATTTTGATGAGTATTGGTATCAAGGAAAAGCTGAAATTAGCAGCTATGATTTGACACAAGCACGATATGGTGAACTTCGCAAAGGGGATGCTGTGTTGGTTTTTGTAACAGAGCCTTTCTCCAAATCTAGCCAAGTCAAAACCACTCCCACTTCCAGTAATAAGGAAGATGTGGTATCTGTACTAAAACTCAATGCCATTAAGAAATTTGTGACAGGAGTGTACGATTACTCTATGCTGAGTTCTGTATTTACACCTGTGGATGTGCAAAATCAACCTCATAGTATCAAGGTTAGTACCAGTATTCAAGAGTGGTGTGGTCATATTTATACCCAGCTCAATTTGCAAACCTACAAGTACAAAGTACTTTTGCATT
The DNA here is from genome assembly GCA_964445645.1 of uncultured Aureispira sp. Lineage (GTDB taxonomy): Bacteria > Bacteroidota > Bacteroidia > Chitinophagales > Saprospiraceae > Aureispira. The sequence goes on from CAYULH010000012.1 coordinate 12,796, forward strand.
CTTATTTTGAACATGAGGCAGACCGTGAGTACCAAGTAGAACAAGCCTTATTAGAAGATGAATTATTCAATAGAATTCGCATCAATCCAAATACCTTACCTACAGGCACTGTTCAGATTATTCCAAGTACTACTATAGCACGTCTATTGCACTACAAACTAAGTGTACGAGAGGCAGAAGTAGTACAAAAGCCCCATGCCAGCAATAATGAATGGATGACTTATGAACTTTCGTACAACAGTACTCCTGAACGTCGCCTAAGCATTCATTATCAAAAAGAATTTCCACATCAAATTGAGGGATGGGAAGAGGTGTATGTAGATAATGGCCGGTTGCTAACCACTACTGCCACTCGCAAAAAAACTATGTTGTTGGATTATTGGAACAAATATCAATTAGAAGACGAAGCACTGCGTCAATCTTTGGAACTGGACTAAACCGCTCTTGCACGCATAGCTCATATTTAATCATTTAGCCAAAAACACCATATTATGAACTTTTCTACACACACAAACGGAAAATTGCTCTTGACAGGAGAATATTTTGTCACTGAAGGAGCGGTAGCCTTAGCATTGCCGACCAAGCTTGGACAGTCTTTGGAGGTAGTTGCCAAAAAAACACCTGAAGACAAAACCAAACAACTACATTGGCGTAGTTTGGCGCACGATGATAGTGTTTGGCTAGAAGCCACTTTTGAATTGCCCCACTTGGAGTTGGTGGATGTAGACGGGGCAGAGGACTATGAAAAAGTAGCCGATACGTTGCAAAATATATTGGAACAGGCTCAACAACTCAATCGCAATTTTTTGGAGGATACAGATAGTTTGGAAGTGACTTGCAAATTGGAGTTTCCTAGAGATTGGGGGCTGGGTTCTAGTTCTACGCTTATTACTATGATTGCTCAATGGGCGCAAGTAGATCCCTTTGAGTTGTTGGAATATACTTTTGGTGGTTCTGGATATGACATTGCTGCTGCTACCGCCAAAGGCCCTCTTTTATTCCAAAAATTTAATGGCAATAATCGCTGGGATCGCTCTTTATTCAATCCTGAATTCAAAGATCAATTGTACTTTGTACATCTGGGCCAAAAACAAAGCTCCAGAGAGGCATTGGTTTACTACACCACTACTGCCCCCGAAGAGCGGGAACGCCCACTACCACGCATTACACAAATAACACACGATATAGCGCAATACACGCACAATCTACAAGATTTTGAAGCCTTGATAGAGGAACACGAAACACTGGTACAAGACATTATTCAGCAGCCACGCGCCAAGGAACAACATTTTGACGATTTTTGGGGAGAAATAAAATCTCTAGGTGCTTGGGGAGGTGATTTTGTGCTGGCTACCTCTGACCGCTCAGAAGAAGAAACCAAAGCTTACTTTAATAACAAGGGCTTTGAGACCGTGTTGGGTTATCAGGAGCTTATCAAGGAATATGAATAAACCCAGCTTTAGTTATTTCCCTACTTTGTGGTAATCCACGGAGTATTATTACTTTCACCTAATCAAATACAGCTTTACAACAGCATGAAAATTACTTGGCGAAGCCCCTCTAATCTAGCTCTAATCAAATATTGGGGCAAATATGGGCGACAGTTGCCCCGCAATGCTTCTATTAGTTTTACTTTGCAGAATGCTTATAGCGAAACCTCCTTGAGCTACACGCCCAAGGAAGATGATGGACAAGTTTCTGTAGCGTTTACCTTTGAAGGAGAGGAAAACAAGGCATTTGAAGCAAAAATTGTTCGTTTTTTGGGTTCTATCTTAGATTATTTTCCTTTTCTAACGGCCTATCATTTAGAGCTTGCCTCTCACAATTCTTTCCCACACTCTGCGGGTATTGCCTCTTCGGCCTCTAGCATGAGCGCACTAGCGCTTTGTCTTTGCAGTATGGAACGTCAAGTGAGCATTACCTTGCCCAGTGAGGAAATGTTTTACCAAAAGGCTTCGGATATTGCTCGTCTAGGATCGGGTTCGGCTAGTCGTTCGGTCTATCCTCATTTGGCACTTTGGGGCCAAACCACCTTGGCCGAAGGATCTTCTAATGAATATGCCATTCCTTATAGCAACAAAGTACATGAGGTTTTTCATACTTTTCATGATGATATTTTGATGGTGAGCCGCCGCGAAAAAAGCGTTTCGAGTACAGCAGGGCACGCCTTGATGGAAACCAACCCTTTTGCGGCCGTGCGTTATGAGCAAGCTCATAAAAACATGAAAGCGCTGCTAGTGGCACTTCAGGAAGGTGACTTGGAAACCTTTGGCAGAATCACCGAACAGGAGGCTTTGCAACTCCACGCCTTGATGATGACTTCCGACCCTTCTTATATTTTGATGGAAGGCGGCTCGGTAGAATTGATTAAGCGGGTGCGTGCTTGGCGCAAAGAGACAGGACATCCGCTGTATTTTAGCTTGGATGCTGGGCCCAATTTGCACTTGCTTTATCCTGATGCTATCAAGGAGCAAGTAACCACTTTTATAGAAGCACAATTGCTAGATTTTTGCGAAGATCGACACTACTTGCAAGACAATGTAGGGATTGGGCCACTCAAGCTTTTTTAAGTAGTCTTAAAAAAGTTCTCGGACTAAAAAATGATTCTTTTGCACTAGCTAGTGCGCTTCGCTTATGAGCTCGGCAGAGCCTCGGTTCGGCGTTGAAAATACGCGCTGTAGCCCGCTACAGCTTTGTTTTTCGCCTTGATCTAGCACAACCCCGAAGGGCTCACGAAGTAAAACCTCTCCTTTTTTATTACTTCGTGAGCTCGCAAGCTCGGTTGTACGGCTACTTTTTTGCACCTACTTAAGACTACTTAAAGTAATCTAACTATACCACTTGTTGGACTTGTTCCAACAACCAACGTTTTTCGGGCAACTGAGCGGTATTATGAATTTCTTCTAATAGCCGCTCTTGTTGTTCCTTGGTATAGGTATAAATAAGTTTTTGCATAATTCGGACGGTATTGGCAAAGCCTTTTTTGTGGGCTGCACTCAAATTGGGCTTACGCCTAATAAATTGGGCAAAACTATTCAGAAAAGCTTCGAGCAGGTCGGTATGTTGCTGGGCCATGTATATTTTTGCCAGCAGCAATTTGCCGCCTATTTCCATAAACAAATCATAATACACCAAATTATTGAGCAAATCAATGGCCTTGTCATACGCATTAATAGCAAAATAATAATGGGCTTGATTGTATGGGATATAAGAGGCTCGATACGCCGATTGCAACAGGGTATTGCCCTTGGGCAAAAAATCTGCAATAATATCAAAATGGCGCAAATGCAAGCCAATAGATACAATATTCTTGTAGGCAATAGGACTCAAAAAGCCTTTTTCTAACAACACGCCTTGCTCTAGACCATTCATATACAACTCAAACGCCTCTTGGGTATAGGCTTCTTGCCCACGATTGAGCTGACGAATACAATAATTAATAGCCAAACTATAAATTTCCTTAAAAGCCTCGTGCCTTAGTGCTGCATCGGCCTCCCACAAATAGGTTTTGAGCTGCTGGTAATGTTTGGGTTCATTGGGATAAATAAAAGCACGATAACAAGCGGCATACAATTGAATAGCTATAATATCAGCATAATGCCCTTCATCTACATACGCCAATATAGCATCAATAAAGGGTATGCTATAACTGGTTTTGTAAAGGTTTTGGTGGGTCAATACCGTACAAGCATGGCGAAGTAGCGTCAGTACAAAAGCCACTGCGGCATGATCCATCACTGCTTGTAGGTTGGTTTGTTCGGGCTGCTCCTCAGCTATTGCCAATCGAAATAATTCACTCTCCAATTGATAAGCCCATTGATAATAATGCTCGTCTCTCAGGGGTTGTTGCTCCCCTTCTTCCTTGAGTTGTTTGGCAAAACGCGTGGCATCCTTTGTCAAATTTCGTTCACGTAAGCCTTTCAACAAAGCTATTGCACTGTTTTTGTGGTCATTCTTATATTCTAAATATTGTAGAAAGTCTTCTAAGGTTTCACTAGCAAAAGACATCACGTGCCGAAGCCGTGCCATATTAAAGGCTCTATCAGGATAGAGATAGGCAAATGCTTTTTCTCGCTGCAACTGTTCGGCATCCAAACTTGTCCTAGAGGATAGATAGTTGAATAATTGTTTGACATCTTTGTGTCTGTTATGAAGGGGGGACTGTAGCCATTTCTTGAATTGACGATGCTCTGCTTTGGTTAAGGTACGGTACAATCGAATCAATTTACTTTTGTGCATAATGGCTGTTTTTGTTAATTTTTGTAGGCTCAAGTTAATTTTTTTCGATAAAACACTTCCTTTTTTTCTGATAAAATTCATGCCTTGTTCATAAAAAACAAAATACCTCTGCATCTATTCAACAAAAAATAAATATTGCAAATCATTGCAAATCAATAAAATAAAACCAAATAAAGTTTTAAACAAAAAATAGCAACGGCTATACACTTGTACTATAAAGCTGACAAAACCTTCTCTTTTTTCTGATAAATTGATTTTTTTGTATTGGCTACTTATACTATCATGTTCTACTTTTGTTAATGTCGTCAGGTAACAGACATTGTAGCCATTGTATAAAACCACCTTATTATGAAACACTTTGTTCACACCATCACAGTTTGTTTATTGTGGTCTATGCTTTGCTACGGGCAGCCTTCTTCTAATGGTTCTGTTGGAAATGTTGTTGGTGGTTGTCCCAATCTAGCTATACAATTGAAGGCTCCTAAGGGTAACAATACCTTTTATGCCATTTCTTATTGTAATATTGGAGACGTGACGGCAGAAGATAGTTATTTGGAAATAGAGCTAGATAGTGATTTGTCCATTATTCAGGCAACTTATCCATTGCTTTATAAATCGAACAATGTTTACCGTTTTTTGATAGGAGATGTGGATGCTGGGGAATGTGGTTCTATGTATTTTCAAATTCCTCAAGCACTTATCAAAGCTCATTGTTTGGATGCGTTTGCAGCAACAGCTTTGCCTTGTTCTAATAATACGAGTACAGCACAAACGGTACACACTACCAATGGGGGTTCTAATGATAATAACAATCCCAATAATGGTGGTTTTGCTTTAACACAAGCGGAGGTAGATCTGACACCAACAGGTATAGGGTCAAGCTCCTATTCTGATCCAATTTTTGAAGATCATGTTTTCTTGGATTTTGTGCCCACTTGGGATAGCTTGATGCGTATGTTTAACGATTTGCAAACCTACACCTTTGATCCCAATTGTTCTACATCTGTTATGAATAGTAGTGTTATGGTAGTTCCTGTAAGTCAAGCACTACCCGAGTATGCTACAGCTTCTTATTGCCGACAAAAAGCTGCCACAACAGATGCAGTAGTTAGTCATCATACTAGTGTAAATAGTGCCAATAATATATTGAGTACAAATAACAATCTTGATAATTCTGCCTTGAGTATAGTAGAAGAATTACCAATTATACTAGCTCCAAATCCTGTAAAGGGAACAGCTAGATTGTATGTAGATAATTATGAGGCCCATCAACTACAACTGGAAGTATTTAATGTACAGGGACGTAGAGTGGGTTATTTTGAAAGCAATGATAATTGCTTGATTATTCAAGTAGATGGATGGAGTAGAGGCATCTATTTCTATCAATTGTCTGCCAATGGAAAAGCATTGCACAGCGATCGTTTCTTGGTAGAGTAAGCAAAAAGAACCTTAACCAGTTTAGTCAACTGGGGGAGCTATTTAATAGAAACAGTACAAAAATAATAACATAAAGAGAGCGTCACTTGGTGATAGATGAATGTGTATTGTTGTGGGGATTATTCGCAATCAACCATCACTAATCGTGATACTCTCTACATGTTATATTTGACAAAGTAGTTATTTAATGATAAATCGTATTACACTCCATCAAAGCAATTAGTCACTGCTTAGGAGTACAACACTCCTTTTTATCATACAGTACAACTTGCTATATTACAAACTACTTACTTTTTTGTTGTTTACCAATTTTTTCTCCAAAAATGGTTCAGCAACATTTTATGCCTTTTGCCTTTTTATCACGAAATGGTTAGTTTACTAGTAATGTTCCTCTCCTGAGGATTAGTTAGTGTTCGTTTTTAATTCCCGCTCTCCCAATAAGAGAGTGGGAATTTTTTATTGGCTTAAAAGTCTAAATACATTGTAACAAAAGTCGTTAAATCATCGTTTTTAAATTCTTATTGCAAATATCTCTATTAAAATACTCCCTTTTTTGATTAGAATACTGTAAATTAGAGTTTTAGAACCAAGCATTTTCAAAAAAAATGCTTAACTATTTTTTATTTTCATAATTTATACCCTGTCACAACTATGTTAAAATATTTATTTCTAATAGCTATCTGTTCTTTTTTATGGACAGCCTGCTCTAACCCTACACCTCCTTCAGAAGAAGAACAAACTAACGAAGAAGAAATTACAACCTCTAATAGCAGAAGTGCCGAAGGAGATTTAATTGGCCGTGAAAGTGATTTGATTTTTGCCAGAAAATGGAAAAATGACAACAATACTTTTCTAGTAGATTTTCATTTGGATGGTTCGTTTGTTGGTGAAATCGACGGTAATCCATTGAATGGACAATGGAGTATCTCTGAAGATCAAAAGACGCTACAATTACGCAAAGATGACGATACAGAAGGAAAAGGAGATGCTTTCAGCAAAGATTATACGATTGTAAGCAGTAGTGCAGAAAAAATAACCTTGATGACTGCAGAAGGACAAGAAGTATTGCTTGTTTCTGTAGAGGGTTAATTATAGTTTTTATTAATGAAGTGGTTTAGAACACTTCTATTCTTGAGGAATCCTGTATGGGATTCCTCAAGTTTTTTATAGCCCTTTCCCTCCCCCCCAAAAAAAGAAGGTTGCTGGAATCATCCAACAACCTTTGTAATCTATTAGTAGCAACTACCGTTATTTCTGAGTCAATGCTTCACCCTCTTTTTTCATTTTGGTTGGTTGTGCTTTTGGAGTGGCTACATTGCTTCTTTTTGGTGCTTTCATGGCCTCTTGATGAAACTCCTTGCTCAATACTTCTTTCGCTCTTTGTTCACGAGCTTCATTATAAAAAATACCTGCTTCTTTGGGTTGGTTATAAGCTTCAGGCACAAAATACTTGCCCTGCTCCGCTGGTTTTTTATCGGTTACAGCAGATTTGTAATTAGGGCCTTTGGTACGCTCAAAATAGCGCAAGGTAGGATCATTACGTTCTGCATACACAGTCCAAGAAACTTTGGTATTAGGTGCGCCTGCCACAGTAAATTGGTTATTGGCTTCTTCTTCAGCAATATAAGGCTGTATCGCTGTTCCAATAGCCGTCAATTGATACGTTACATTAATATTAATGGCATCAAAGTAATCGGGCAAGGTTACAATCCCCTGTCCATTGGCATCCAATTCGACAATTCCACGATACATATTCAATACTTCATTGGATTCTACAGAGAAATGGCGCAGTGTTTTTTGGCTCGGTGCAAACGGGTGGTCAATAACAAATGATTTGGTGCCCGAAGCCCCTGAATTGGTCAAGGAGAACAAGCCAAAATTGCTACTACCAACATTGGTGCTCGTACCTCCTACTACCCCAAAGTTTCCGCCATCACCCCAAAGACCTACACCAAACCCTGTAGTTGGAAAATCATCGGCTCGCCCATAAATAGCAACATCAATACTAGAGGCAGCAGTAATAGGTGAGATATACCCCTCTATCACTGATCCTGTTGTTGTAGACCTGTTTTGAGCAATAATAGTAGGGTCTTCGCTATAATTGATTGCATTTACTGCCGATTTGGTTGCATTGAGTGTAGTAGAGCCCCCCGTAGCCATGTGGCTTATAGAAAGAGTAGCAAACTCATTGATAGTATTGGTAGGACCAGGCGCTAGAGTTGGATCTCCTGTAAATATATCAACTGCATTGCCATTGGTACCGTAATTCTGAAACTCTGCCACATTACCACCACCACCAGCACCACCGCCAGTACCATTGTAGGTCACCAACAGCCCTGTACTGTTATTCGTAGCAAAGGTATTGCTCATGTCAATATATGCCCCAATACCATCTCCATCATGAAAAATACCAGAACCCATTGATGGATTAGTGGCATTGGTCAAAACTATTTCTTGTCCTCGTCCAACGCCCGCTGTTCTCAAAAAATTAACAGTAGAACCATTGGCGGCATTCGTCAAGTCTACTTGGCTACCAAAACCCAGCCCTCTGTGAATAACAAAAGAAGCTAAAACATTATTGGTGGTGTTTCGCAAATCTACATAAGAGCCACCACCGGTTCCATTATGAAAAATAGTTTGCCCAAAGGCAGTAGTGGTACCCTGCATCAAAATATCTATCCCTCTGGAAAATCCTCCATTTCCATTTTGGTTGATAAAAATACCGGGATTACTAGCTCCAGCACTTAATTGTTGAACATTTACACCAGCTCCCAGTCCTGTATTAACCGATACAATATTAGAAGCGGTAGAAGCTGCATTGTTTATAAACGCATCTACAGTAGCACCACTTGTTCCATTTTGTAGAAAAGCCAATGAACCTGCATTGCCTGCAACGGTTGAAATAACCTCTATCGCATTGCCTGTACCTGTCTGAACAACAAAGACCCCATCTGCATTGGCAGGCTGATCCACATGTAATTTTGCAGTAGGATTAGGTTCTCCAATTCCGACATTCTGTGCTTGAAGCCCCAATCCTGCCAAGGACAAAGCCAGCATATATAATAGTCTATATCTATTCATAAAATTAAGTTTATAATCAAAAATGAGTTGAAAATGAGATAACTACTTTTTATCCTAAAAATTGATGCCATCTTTATAATAAGAAGGATAGGATTTTAGATTTCTCTTGATTAATTTTATTTTTAGTGTGTTTATTTAATTTAAGACGAAACAACTAGAATTCAAACTTTTGTAAAAGAATTCTAGTGAGCATTATATAGATAGTTGTTTTTCTAAAAACAATACCCTTTTCTTAGCGACCATCTTATACCGACCATTTTGTATATGACCATTTTACAAAAACTACGCCTGCCTTTGGATAGTTTGCTCACCTTGCTCTACCCCAATTTGTGTCTAGCTTGCCAAGAATCGCTGGCATCGGTCGATAGTGTCTTGTGTGTGCGCTGCCAGTATTACATTAGCCCCACCAGTTATCACTTGGAAACGCCCAATCCTGTCTTAGACCGTTTTTGGGGGCGCATAGAGCTGGTACACGCTTGTACGGGGTTTATTTTTAATAAAGGGAGTGCCTTGCAACATCTCATTCACGAACTCAAGTACAATAACCAGCCCAAAGTAGGGCTAGAATTGGGCCAACAATGTGGTTTATTATTACAAGAAGTGGCCTCTTACAAAACCGTAGATTGTATTATTCCTGTGCCCCTGCACCCCCAAAAAATGCGCCACCGGGGCTACAACCAAGCAGCTCTATTTGGACAGGGAATAGGCGAAATATTGCAAAAACCCTGCTTAGAAAACCACCTAATACGCACCAAATATACAGACACCCAAACCAAAAAATCACGCCTAGAACGCTTATCTAATGTAGAAGAAGTGTTTTCTGTTCAAGAAAAAGAAAGGCTCAAACATCAACATATTCTATTGGTTGATGATGTTATTACTACAGGAGCTACCTTAGAGGCTTGTGCGCTGCAATTGTTGGCTATAGAGGGCGTTAAGGTGAGTATTGCGGCGATTGCCCTAGCGAGCTAAGTCGCCTATTTTATTGTTGTTCTAATAATAAATCGCTGTAAGAATAAGCAATCAAATCCTCTGCCCGAATGCCCAACAAGTTCTGATAATACAAACATTGCTCTTGCAAAGCCGCCTCCGTGTGGCTTCCATCTTGGTCAATGGCCTCAATCTCCACAAAGGTTCCCAAACCTTCTACCCAATCCAAGTGAAACTTTACATTATTAATAAAAAAAATATGCCGCTTCTTGTCTACAATTACCTTAATCCCCAAGGCAGCTTTTAGGGCTAATTTTAAATCCTTAGGATTATTTTGAGGTTGGTAATAATGAATTTCCGAACGCTTGGCAGCCGTTTGGTTGGCTCTATTGTAATGAATCAAGGCACATTCTATATTGCCCTCTCTCAACTTGAGCCGACCATTCGCTACATTAAAATAGGTATCAATCTGATGATCCAAGCCCTTGTAATCGGCCCCCTCGGCCAACAACAATTGTTCTAGGGGTTCCAAAGCTCCACAATGGGCTTTTATTTCTACATTCTTCCAGTTCATATCTTAGTTCATTGATGCTACCAAGGCGTAATACCCTCTTCCAAATCCTCCTCTGTATCTTCCAACCTTGCCTGTGCTTTCTGTTGTTCACGCTCCAAAATCAGGGCCGCCAAAGCGGGTGCGGCTGGCTCTTGAGCATCCAATGCCAAAGCAGCATGTACTTTCTCCTCGCTTACATCCAAGCGATAAAACACCCAAAACAACCGCTCCAAATTGTGCTCTAGCAATTCCTCTACCAGCCTTGTCAGGAATGCCAACAAAGCCGCTTCTTCCAATATAGGGGGCAATTCTTCCAGTTGGAAATCTTGTTGAATGAGCTTGGTGGTATGTTGTAATATATTCATAGTCTATGAAATAATAAATCAGATACAATTATACAGCAAAATTTAGCCAATCTCCACTAGAAAGCACCTAATAAATGCCCATTCATTATAATCTCATAAACTTTTAAAACACGAAATATACCCACATTAAGATATTTTATTTTTACATTGCAAATAAAAACCATGAAATCACTTTTCAAATTCTTATTTTATGCCATCGCAATGATACTAATTTCTGTCACTTGTATCATTGGTGTAGTGTATATTGATAGAAATAATCTAGTAGATGACTTTATAGAAAGTGCTCCTCCAGAAGCAACCGCTTTCTTTTCTCAAAACTTTAAGGAAGCACGGCTTAATTTTGCTATGCCTTATGATACACGCCCTATAGTTGTTGATATTAGTGAAAAAGACTCTAAAGGAGAAAATTATCAATACATTTATCCTTCTCAAATTTTTTATGCTTCATCTGAGGAAATACACTTACTTTTTAGAGATTCTGTATTTAATGTCAACAATTATATTGGGTTAAAAAAACTAAAGGAGCATTTGCAGAGTTCTCATGGAGCAGCTTTTATTTATACCCAAAACTATGCTATTAATAGAGCTGCTATTGTTGGAATTTCTAAAGTAGGACAACAACGATACAACTACAAACATTTTGTTACCTTACTCAATGGAGATGAGCTTCCTATTTCAAGAGATGTTTATAAGGATATGACCAAAAACATAGAACTCGCCCTACCCGAATACAGCTTTTGACAAGCTACTCGCCTTTTTAATTTTTTTTTTCGTGCTATTCTTTATGCTTTCGGCATCCTCTTGACAAAGCACTTGCTGTATTTGACGAAGTACAAAATGGGGCATTGTAAAGCATGATTATATGAATTACTTTTGTAGTACAAGGATAAAGCACATTATCAAGTAATTATAGCGCTATTTTCTATTTGACAAGTTTGTTTAGCCTTTACTCCCAATAGGGAGCAGGCTATTTTTTGCCTTGTTTAAAACAATTTTTCATTTTTAAACATTGATATTATGTCAAACAAGAATAACGATCACAAAAGTGATCAAAATAATGCCAACAAAGGCACTGATGGTACGAACAAAACCTATGACAAAAAACATGGGAATCGTGGTAAGCAATTGAATCCAAACCAAAAGGGAAAAGATTCTTAGAAATAGAGTAATCTCTAAAGTGGGGCTGTCTGAGCACAGCTCCACACTTTTTCAACTTTCATTTGTCAGCCATCAAACACGATTCTATGTCTCTAACAAATAAAATTCCTTCCGTCAATTATCACCTTTGGGAACCTTGTAATATGCGTTGTAAATTTTGTTTTGCCACCTTTCAGGATGTTAAACAAAGTATTTTACCCAAAGGACATTTACCCGAAAAAGAAGCTATTCAAGTCGTTCATGCCTTGGCAGATATAGGCTTTGATAAAATTACATTTGCAGGCGGAGAACCCCTGCTCTGTCCTTGGTTGGGTTCCTTAATAAAAGAAGCACACCATAGAGGTTTAACAACCATGATTGTGAGCAATGGCTCTTGCCTAACCAAAGAGTGGCTCGAAAAACACCAAAATATACTCGACTGGATAACCCTCAGTATTGACAGTTTAAACCCTTCTAGCAACCTAAAAACAGGACGGGCTATTGTAGGCAAAAAAGTGCTAACTACAGAATACTACAGCCAAGTTATTGAGCATATTCATCAATTAGGATTCCGATTAAAGATTAATACCGTGGTTTCTTCTGTCAATTATTTGGAAGATATGGCTGCTTTTATTCAACAATCTAAACCAGAACGTTGGAAACTCTTTCAGGTATTGCCCATACAAGGCCAAAATGATGCTTGTGTGGATCAATTTCTCATTAACCAAACACAGTTCAATACATTTGTACAGAGACATCAAGGCAAGCAATTAAGCATTCCCATTGTTGCAGAAAATAATCAATTAATGACTGCTTCTTATGCTATGGTAGATCCTGCTGGTCGTTTTTTTGATAATTCCAAAGGACATTATACCTACAGCGATAAGATTCTTGATGTTGGACCAGAAGTAGCTTACCAACAAGTTGTAGTAGATTCCAATATTTTTGCAGAACGAGAAGGCCAGTACGATTGGTAAGGTAATTTATTGCAAGGCATTGTTAACCAAAATCAACTATATTGGTTAACGATGCTATTTTTCATCTACCCCACCTGCTCCTGCTTAAACGGCATAGAAACAATAAAAACCGAGCCTTTGCCCAATTCCGATTTCACCTCAATAGTGCCGCCATGTGCTGTAATAATGGCCTGCACATAACTCAATCCCAGCCCAAAGCCCTTGATGTCGTGCAAATTGCCCGTAGGCACTCTATAAAACTTATCAAAAATATGCTTGCGTGCTTCCTTAGAAATCCCTAGCCCATTGTCTTCAATTTCAAACTGAAAACCATTGCCCGCATTTCTAGTTCTGATGGTAATAACGGGCTTTTCGGGCGAGTACTTATTGGCATTGTCCAGTAGATTGTGTACAATATTGGTAAAGTGAGTTTCATCGGCTTCTATCACCGAATTTTCTGCTTCCAACTCCAAAATTACCTGTCCGCCCTTTTGTTCTACCTGCATGGCAATTTTTTCGGCTGCATTTAGGATTACATCCTCTGCATAAACCTCCTCTACATTGAGCTTAAATTCCCGTTTGTCAATGCGTGCCATTTGCAAGACCTTGCCCACTTGGCTGTTCATACGCTTATTTTCCTCTTCGATAATATTAACAAAACGCATCGCCTTTTCGGGCTGCCCCTTGTCCATCCATTTTTTGATGGTGCCTGCAGCAATCGTAATAGTGGCAATAGGCGTTTTGAATTCGTGCGTCATGTTGTTGAGGAAATCATTTTTCATTTCCGACAATTTTTTTTGTTCTATAATTACCTTAATGGTGTAATAAAAACAAAACAATACAATAGCTGTAAAAATAATGGTGCTCAACAAGTGCAGCCACATCCCACTCCACAAAAAACTCCCTGTACTCGGAAAATCAATGTACAACCGAGCCACTTGCTCATTGGAGCTTGGAAACAAATTGATAGAATATTTATAATCAGACTTGGATTGGTAACGCTCCCCACATGTTTTGGAAACATCATTTTGCATCACAAAGGCATCCTTCCTATTAGAATAAATAGCCAAAGCATAAGGCGTGGTAATGCCCTTGTCGATGAGTTCTTGGTGCAGCAAGGTATCCAAATAACGAATGCTCACCCGTTGTTGTACGGGTACATCCTTGACAATGCCATGATGCACAAAAAACCGCTCAAAATGTACACGATAGGCTTCTTTCTCATTGCCCCGTTTCCAACTTCGGGTCGTTTCAGTCGTTTTAAAATTCTCGACCAAATGTGCTACGGCATTCTCCGACAAGGTATCTACCGCCGAATATTGCTGGCTGTGGTGGTTGGTATCGGCATAATAATAATTGGAAATTTCATTCACCTCTAGCAAGCTGGCAATTTCGCGTTGGCGACTGCTCAAGGCCGTTAATCTAGGCAATTGCAAATTGTACAAATTGGCCGTTTTCTCCAATTCCTTTTGCTCCAAGCGTGAAACAATATGATCCATAGCATGATGCACACTTCCGTCAAACAACTCCTTATTGAGTTGATAACTAGACCAAATGGAATAGACTTGCATAGCCAAAATGCCAAACAAAGCGGCACTTACCAATACTACAATTTGTCTAATGGCTTTTTGAGTCATAACTTTTGCTGCATGTAATTAGTTAATACAGGATAAAAACGAAACCCTATTACACACCATCACCACGCAATCTTCTAAAACGCTTACGGGCTTCTACGGTAAACAAAGAACCCGAATGATCGAATAAAATTTGCTCGTACAAATCTTGTGCTTTCTTAGGTTCATTCATTCTCAATTCGTAAATCTCTGCCATTCTAAACAAGGCATTATCCACCAAAATCCCATCTTTGTACTCCTTGGGGATGCGCTCCAACAGGGCAATGGCTTCACTGTAATTGCGTTTTTTGACGGCTATTTCTGCCTTCTGATACAAAATATCATCGCCCAAACCATGTCCTTTGTATTGCATTAGAATGCTATCCATTACGACAATAGAATTATCAAACTGATTCTGAAATAGCAACAATTCTGCTCTGGCAAACAAATTCATAGGGCGTTGGGTGGTATCTAATGCGTAATGCTCCAAAATAAATACCGACAAATCAATCGCATCATTAGAAATGAGCTCCGAAGTAGAACCCTTGAGAATGTCTAGTTGGTCTTGCGCCCATTCAAAATCGCCTTTGTAATAAGACAATTTAGCATTTTTATACCGAGCCAATTCGCCCAAAGGCGCATCTTTCATTTCCTTATCTACTTGAGAATACAACAAAGTTGATTCCCAAACTTCGCCCTGCATGAGATAATAATCGCCCAAGTCAATTTTAGATTCACAGCGAGCAATACGAGACAATTCGGGCATTTTGACCACGGTTTCTAACACACTAATGGCTTTGTCTAGGTCATTGAGATAAAATGCCTGTAATTCGGCCATTTCACGCATGATGGCAGCCGTGTTAAAACTGCGGCCAAACTCCTCTAGGTAAACCTTGTACTCGCCCTCCAATTCCAACAACTCCTCTCTAGTGTATTCAAAACCATTAATTAATTTGTCTCGTTTGGCAATGAGCAAATAGCGTTTGGAATCAATATAATAAGGGCTATCGGTGCCTTTTTCTTCAATAATATACTCATAAGCCGCTATACCTGCATCGTACTTTTTTTCACGGACGGCTGTTTGTGCTAGAATATAAATGCGTGCACCATTTTCATTTTGACGTTTATCCAAAGCCTTGGCTTGGCGCAAGGCACTTTCAAAATCGCCCTGCTGCTCAAACACCCAAATCAGCATAATAGAATAAATGCTCACATCTGGCGACTTGTTGATGCGTCCATACAACTGCTTTTTTAGTTCATCAAAGCCAACACCTTCCGAGAGTTCACGTTGAAAAAATGCCTGAATATTGGTCATGCGTTTGGGCAAATATTCCAAACAATCCAAGTAACTCGCAATCATTTTGGGTATATCGCCTTTGAGTCTGTACACAGAACCCATTTCGTAAGCAAACATGTTTTTGATTTTCATCAATTTGCTGCCCTTTTCATAAGCATTGACCGCATAATCATATTGTTTGCCCTTGATAAAGGCATTGGCCAATTTGACAATTTGAACTTGGTTGGCCGATAACAATTTAATAGCTTTTTCGTATTGCTCCTCTGCTTTGCTGCGATTGCCTTGGCGTTCAAACAACAAACCATAACTCACATAACGCTCTACCTTTTGGGGCGAGGTTTTGATGGCTTTTTTCATCATTTTTTCGGCCTCCTTGTAATCCTCCAATTCCAATAAGGTCACAAAATAACGCTCCAAGTAGTAATCATTTTCTCTATTGCGCTCGTGCAACTCTTTGTAGATCGCCGCCGCCTTCTCAAACTCCCCATCAGAGAAATACTTACGAGCCAAGGCAGGCGATTGGGCTTGCAATGGCCCCATTAACAACCAACTTATTACAACAAAAATGTATTTTTTCATAAAAAAAACTTAAACAACCTCTATAATTCAATACTTTAAGGATGTTCCCCAAAAGCTAGTCTAACAATTTACTATATTTCATGCAGAGCTATAGTATACGCCAAAAGGTATAACTAAATTTTAACCTTCGTCTATAGCTTGGAAACAAAGATTAAGGGCAACGTTCTGCCCACAATGCTTCTTGGCCAGTGGGCAAACTATCACGCTCGGCAATTAATTTGGCCTCTTGATAAACCGCACAGGCGGCACTCAATTGGCCTTGCTGAAACAAGATTTCTGCTCTCATGGCTTGGTGATTGATAGGAATTTGATTTTGGTTGACCCGAACAAAGGCATTTAAGTCTTTCAGTGCAGCCTCGTAGTTTTTTTGAGCCAATCGAGCCAACATGCGGTTGTAATAGGGGCGACCTTGTTCATAATTGGCATCTAAATCCAGCACTTTGTTGTAATAATTGACCGCTTTTTGAAGCCACTGCTCGCTGCTATCGGCTTGGTATTGCTCATAGGTCAGTTTTGCCAAATCGTAAGCCATCGTTGTATCATCAGGAAATTGAGCCAATGAAACTTCCATTTGAGCAATCAATTCTGGCAAGGTCTTTTGCTGTGGTGCTGCCGATGCCCCAAAGTTTTGACGCTTCATTATTTCATTCAATTGCTCTTCACTAAAACCGGGAAAATCATCTTCATTTTGAGTATTTTCACCCATCTGACAAGCAGTC
Organism: uncultured Aureispira sp.; assembly: GCA_964445645.1. Taxonomy (GTDB): domain Bacteria; phylum Bacteroidota; class Bacteroidia; order Chitinophagales; family Saprospiraceae; genus Aureispira. The sequence continues at coordinate 29,702 of CAYULH010000012.1, forward strand.
AAAAATAGCAGTAGAAAACACAGTGTACTCAATAAACGCAGCATATCTGTCTAATTTTTAGTAAATTTGTATGGAAATAGCTTTTCCATCCATCTCAAACGATAAAAAGGTTACAACAATAACTATTCGTCCATACTATATAGTATTCGTGTTGTTCTTACTTTGTGAATTTGAACTTCCGACTCAAGCGTGTCCAAATCCACAAAGTATTCCATGTTAAGTTACCAAATTTATTAACTTATGAAGGCTTTGTATCAAATTCTATGCTATTGTTATTTGGGTTGGCTGCTGACCTTTTCGTCAGCAGTTTGTGCTCAAATATCGGATAGCAGTGCTCGGGTCTATGCAGCCATCAATGAGGATTTGTTTGTCAATACCAAATGGAAATACACGTATACGACTCATGCCGAGAGCAATACGGTCATTCACAAAGCCGATGAGCAATACGACCACTTCATTTTTTTTCGTTATGATTATGGTTTTCAAAATTATCTCAATGGAACCCTAACAACAGGTCTTTGGCGTTTGAACAAGGAGCAAAATGAAATTAAGTACCCTTTTAGGAAAGTAGATTGGTGGCGCATAGCGGCCTTTGATGAACAAACATTGATTCTGGAATTTACGATGAATCGCAAATCTTCTTATCGCTATCATTTTGTTCGGGTGAGTAGCGAAGAGGCCCCTTTTGAACGCTCGCCCAATGATTTGCCCGATATATTGGTCGATTTTGAAGAGCCGTCAGATTATGCTACTACCGAGAGTTATTTGGCTTACCTAGAGCAGCGGGGCATCAATTACAATCAAAAACGTTGGGAACGCCGTCAAGCTAGACGTGCCAAGCGTGAGGAACGCCGCCGCAATCGCCTAGCCAAAACCGCTCGTGGGCGTGCCAAATTGGCCGAGGAGGCGCCCAAGGAACTCTTGCAAGTAGAATTGGTAGGGGGCGGTTTTTTTGGAGGGGTGGATCCAGTTTATCGCAATATCATTCTTATCAAATCAGATGGGCAAGTTATTAAAGAATACCAAAGTGCCTTGCAGGGCTTGCAGGTCAGCAAACATACCATTGAACGGGAGACGCTAGAGAAATTGGTGGCTTTTATTGAGGAAAAGCAGTTTTTTGATTTTGATCAGACCTATGGTTGTGAGGGCCCAGCCTGCGAAAAACGCCTACAGAGCAAGCCTCGCCCTATTGCTTTGCGTGTGGCTGTTACCAAGGGCGTGCGGCGCAAAATCATCACCATTCCTATTTGGGATGGGCGTGGCAAGGAACATTCTTTTATTAATTATCCCGATGAATTGGATGCCATTGTACGGGCTATTATGAATGCGGCTACCCCACCTACGCAATAAGGCAATTTGGTTCAATACTTGTTGAGGATGGTAATTGAGGTTAAAAATGTTCCTTTATTTATTTACAGAATTAGAATATCAGCTTTATGTCTCGTTTTTTAGGTTTTGTTATTGGAATAATATGGTTGAGTAGTAATGCGGTGTATGCACAAGGAGATGCGGCTGGTGCCAAGGAATTTGGAGTAAGTTTGGTGCAAGCTTTTTATGACAACCAGTGTTCGTATGTGTTTGATCATTTGGACAAAAAAGTTACTTCCTTGCAAGGTGGACAGGAATTGGAAATTAACGAGTCGATGCGTGGTTTGTTTTGTGAGGATATGCCGGTTCGCAAGGACATTTCTAACAGTTATACCAAATATACCGAACAATACCAGCCTCAAGTATACAATCACAAAACCTTCAAAAAGCAGTTTCCTGCTTGGGCCAAGCACATACAGCTCCAACCAGGTGATTTTTTCTTTGATGGTGCCCATCCTAGAGCCGCTGGACACACCCGCTTGTTTACCAGCGAGCATCAAGTGCGTTTTATAGTGCGTTATCAAGAGGGCAATTGGGTGATTATTGGTTTTTAGGTCAGAACAATAAAATGCTCACACCAACTACTTTTCCCTTTTTGCCCTACCGTCATTTTCTGCGTTTTCCCCATTTGCTAATCTTTCATTAAAAAATCTAAAAATGAAGAGGCATTCAAAAATCTAGCTATTTTTGTGGTCTCTAATTGCCTTGTAGCCAAAAGATGGGTACAAGGGTTTAAAATTTTATTGGAATTATGGGTAGAATTATTGCTTTAGTCCTTTTAGTGGGCGGTTTATCGGGCTTCACTTGGTGGACTTTAAATCAGAAGAACACCATCAAAGACACCTTTGCAGAAAACAAGCACTCAATGTTTGCTTGGGAACAACTGGATCAGATTGATCAGATATTTATGGCCGATCGGGCAGGCCGCCAAGTCTTGTTGCAGCGTGTAGAGGATATGCACTGGACATTTGAGAATAAGAAAACAGGAAAACAGTACCGTGCCAATCCCAATGCTGTATGGATGTTGTTGCAAACCATCACACGTATTCGTGTTCGAGAGCCTGTTAACAAGGCGGCCATGGAAAATGCGGTTAAATCCTTGGCGAGCAAAGCCACTAAAGTAGAATTGTATGATAAGGACGGCAACCAATTGCGTGTATATTATGTGGGGGCTATGACCAGTGGGGCAACGGGCAATTTGGTAATTATGCAGGATTCTGACCAACCTTATGTGGGCTATATTCCCAATTTTCAGGGTACTATAGATACGCGCTATATTGTAGAGGAGGAGGTATTGCGTGATAAGGCGTTTATACGAGTAGAACCCAAGGATATTGAATTTATACAAGTGGCCTATCAAGATCCGATACAGCAAAAAGAGTCCTTCCGAATTACGCAAAAGAGCTTAGGCAAATACGAGGTTACGCCTGTTTACGAAAGTACCACGCCACAGCCAGCCAGCTATCTCAATCAAGCCAATGCGGAAACCTTTTTTGAGGATTTTGATGTGATTGCGGCCGAAAAGATTATTTATGATAAAATGCAGCGTGATACGGTTATTACCACCAATCCTTTTGTTATTCTCACCTACAAAGCCAGCTACCACAACGAGCCACAAGTACTTAGAATCTACTCTCTGTTCAATCCTACAGCAGATCGTGGAGATGGCGACCCAGGGCATCGCCAAAAAATTCAGCGTTATTTTGTAGATATTAATGAGGATAATTTTTTCTTGACACAGCACATGGTTATGCGTTCTTTGTTCTGGAGTTACAGTTACTTTTTTCAGAATGCTCCTGTGGTCTTGCAAGAGGATGAGGCGAGTACCAAACAGCGTTTTCCCGATGGGAAGGACGAAATTAGAGAAGCACGTACCAAGCGCAAGCGCCTGACCAAACAAGAGGAATAGAGGTATAAGTTCTTAAGTAGTCTTAAATAAGGTGGTAATTTGCTCCAATGAACAAGGAATTCTTACTTAATATTTTATTCTTATTGGCTGTCAATCTGCTGATAAAGCCATTGTATATTTTTGGGGTAGATCTAAAAGTACAAAACGAAATTGCCGATTATGGTTTGTATTTCGCTTTGCTCAATTTTTCGTACATCTTTCAAATTTTTAGCGATTTAGGTATTCATCAATATAATAATAGACAAGTTGCCCAACATGAGTATTTGTTTGGAAAATACTATCCCCATTTGCTCAGTCTCAAGGGCGGTTTGTCTATTGTATTTATGGTACTGTCTTGGGTCACGGCTCTTGCCATTGGTTATAGAGGGCAAGCCTTGTATCTGCTTTGCTTTTTGCTGCTCAATCAAATTTTTATTACCCTCACCTTCTTTTTTCGTTCCAATTTATCGGGTTTACAAAAATATCGTTTAGATAGCTTTTTGTCGGTATTGGACAAACTGCTCATGTTGCTGCTGGCCTTGCCCCTACTTTGGGGGCCTTGGAAAATTATATTCAAGATAGAATATTTGGTTTATTTGCAGTCCATTGCATTTGGGGCGACTAGTTTGGTGGCCTTTCTGGCTTGCCGCCATTATTTCAATAGGCCATTGAGGCTGACATGGAATGCCCCCTTATTAAAAACCATTCTCAAACAAAGTTTGCCATTTTCCTTGGCGGTGTTGCTGATGAGTATCTATACCCGAATGGATGCTGTTATGATAGAGCGCTTGCTCTACGACCCTATAACGAACCAAGGGGTGGTTCAGGGCAATTTTTATGCAGCCGCTTACCGATTGTTGGATGCCGTGAATATGGTAGGCTACTTGTTTGCAGGTTTATTGTTGCCCATGTTTGCCAAAATGCTTCAAAAAAAGGATAATATCCTGCCCTTGCTCAGTCTGAGTGTTCGTATGATACTAGTTGTCACCTTGAGTTTTAGCATGGCAGTTTGTTTTAATGCTACAGCTATCATGCAATTTTTGTACACCGATTACCACCCCGATATGGTTCCCTTGCTGATATTGCTCATCATGGGTTTTAATGCCTTGGGTCTAATTCATACTGTTGGCACTTTATTAACCGCCAATAACAACCTAAAAGCGGTCAATGTCGTCTTTGTAATAGGCATTTTGCTCAATTTGAGTAGCAATTATGTCCTTATATTGCGTTATGGAGCTTGGGGAGCAGCATTTAGTACCTTATTGACGCAAAGTTTTGTGGCTGTTGTTGAATTGTATTTGGCTCGTCGTTTTTTTGAGCTGCCTTGGAACACCGCTTTTGTAGTACAATTGAGTTTATTTGTAGCGGGCCTAATTCTAATCAATGGCTTGATGGCATACGGTGGTTGGGCTTGGGGTTGGTGTTTTATTGGAGCTGGTTTTTGTTCTATTGTTTGGGCTTTCGTAACCCAACTTTTATCTCCCCAACGCATTTTATCTACATTTCAATCAAAAGACCTGTAATTTTACTATTTTTGCACACTTGATTAATAAGACAAAAAGTAACCTATAAAATTTGTGTCTACAACCAAGGTTTTATACTGTACTAAGCACATCTAATTTATTCATTAGTTTCCTCTTCTATTTTATCTTATTTTAAATAGCATCATGCACAAAGAAAAAACTACTTATTCCTTGCTCGACATTTTAGGAATTTTGTACCGTTGGCGCAAGCCTTTGTTGAGGTTGATTTTGGTAACAGCCGTTAGTTCAGTTATTGTTACTCTATTATTAGACAATTATTATACGGCTACTGCTACGTTTGTTCCGACCAATGAAGAACAAAAACTATTTGACTCGGCAGGAAACCTCACCCTTTATGGTGGAGATGACGCTGTTAGTCGTATTTTAATTTTTGCCGAATCGGCTCCTTTTGTCAAACACATGATTAAGGAATTTGACTTGGCTACTCGTTATGATATTGACGATAGCACTCCTAGAGGGCGCAATTTGGTCGAACGGCGCTTCAAAAAACTGTACGATATTAGAAGAAATAAGCACAGTGGTTTGGAGATTTCCATACAAGATACCGATCGAGAAATGGCTTACCAAATGGTAGTGGCTGCTCTCAAAAAAATTGAAGAACTATATCGTTCTGCCACCTCTGGCAATAAAGAGTTGATTAAAGAAACCTACGAAAAAGCGATTGCTGAAAAAGAGGCTGAGTTGATTCAAGTAGCAGACACCCTAACTATTTTGCGTAAAAAGTTCAACATCTTTGATGTAAACCAACAAAGTGGTTCTTTGGCGCACATGCTTACTTCTGTAGAAGGCCAATTGGAGTATGACCGTGCAAAACTGCGCTCTTTCCGAGAAAGCAAGGCTCCCCGAGATTCTATTATCAATGTATCGGCACGTATTGCTGGTGCCATGAGTCAACGCAATTTGATGCGTGGTGGTGTAGAGAATAATGTTGACAAAACAGCAACTGCTTCGGATATTTATGCCTTTAACCAAGGACGTGACTTGGTGATTTATTGGGAAACCAAGATTGCAAATCTCAACGAGGAGCTTTCGCTCATTATCACTCAATTTGCCAAATTTAAAACACATGCCTATTCCAATATTGCTGGTATTATTGTTTTGGAACCCGTACAAATACCTACCCTCAAATCCTATCCTATTCGCTCGTTGATAGTACTGGGTGCGATCCTAGCATCCATTGTATTGGGGATTATTGGGGTATTAATTTTAGACACGTACAAACGTGTGAATTGGAAAGAAGTATTGTATGAGAAGCCAGTTGGTCATTCGTAAGCACTCGCTTACTTTATTTACAGTCTACAGCTCTATACTGGTTTTAAGTACACTGGCAGCTATTTATTTTAATACTGTATTGCCTTTGCTCTTGCCAATAATAGTGGCCTTTGTTTTTCAGGTAGTGGTAGATTACGAAAAAGTCTACTTATTGCTCTTTCTATGCCTACCCCTTTCTACAGAGGTGTTCATTACAGAGCATCTGGGTACAGATTTGCCTACCGAACCCCTGATTGTAGGGCTGATGCTCTTGTATTTTTTATTAGTTATTTATCGACCTAAGAATCTTAGTATGAAATTCTTGGGTCATCCCTTTTCGCTTTTGCTCCTGCTGCATGTAGCTTGGATAGCCATTACTACTGTTACGTCTTCCGAATTTGGTTTTTCTATCAAGTTTCTATTAGCTAAGATTTGGTACGTGGTTACCTTCTTTTACTTTGCAGGTTTGATGTTGCGTAAGAAAGGGCAAGTGGATAAAATTCTCTGGTTGATTGCCATTCCTCTAGCACTGGCTACTATCAAAGTTATTATACATCATGCCACGCTCAATTTTGGTTTTAAGGCCATCAATGCAGCCTGTCCGCCATTTTTTCGCAATCACGTAAGTTATGCAGCCATGCTTTCCATTTTCTTGCCTTTTATGTGGTATTTGCGAAAATGGGCCAAGGATGAAAAAACGAAGTATCGAGCAACTGTTATAATGGGCATCATCATTTTTGCCATTATTATGGCCTATACTCGTGCTGCTTATGTAGCCGTGTTGTTGGCCCTAATAGCCTTCTGGATTATCCGTTTTCGAATGTTGGCTATGGCTATGGCTATGGCAACCATTCTTATTATTGGGGTGTTGCTCTATCTATTGACTGGAAATCGTTTTATGGAATTGGTGCCCTCTGAAAAAACCGTAGCCCATACCGAGCTTTCGGGTATTATTACCTCTACTTCTGAGTTGAAGGATGTTTCAACCATGGAGCGGTATTATCGTTGGATTGCAGGGGTGCGTATGGTTGCCGAAAAGCCTGCTATGGGATTTGGGCCGGGCAATTTTTATCATTTTTACAAACAATACGCACTTAGTCGTTTTTCGACTTACGTAAGTGATAACCCCGAAAAATCAGGGGTTCACAATTATTACCTTATGGTTGCCATAGAGCAGGGCGTTATTGGATTGGTAATTTTCATCCTACTAGTCTACACCATTCTACTCAGAGGCCAAGATATTTACCACAAAACGACCGACAAAAAACAGCGTGACTTGGTCATGGCGGTGCTGCTTTCTAGCATCATCATTGATGCCTTCTTATTGATGAATGATATGATAGAAACCGATAAGTTGGGTTCCTTTTTCTTCTTGAATATGGCTATTTTGATTACCATAGAAATCAATAATGAGCGTCTGAAAACCAATTCTGACAATAACAATGAAGAAAACCCTAGCCTTTCAAGTACTGCATAGCATGGCTTAAGTAGTCTTAAAAGACTAGGGTTTCCCTATTTTTTGCAAGAAAAATTATTGCTTGATAAAGGCAATATTGTCCGAATCTAGCTGATTTGCTTGGAGGTATTGGCTAATGGATGCCACGGGTTGGGCAGTGCCTTCCTTGCTAATGAGGTGTGCCTGATAGCCCAAGGATTGCAACAGGGCTGCTGCATTTTTGTGTGCCTCATTGCCACGCTCATCCGACAAGTATTCCAATACTACTATTGGATGGTGCTTGCTTAGGGTTTGTTGCAATCCTTTTATCACTTTGTACTCTGCGCCCTCTACGTCTATTTTAATAACTTTGGGAATGCTATTTTCTTTGCTCAAGAATTCGTCTAAGATGACACTTTTGACGGTAATGGCTTGGGGTTTATACTCCTCAAACCAATCTTCTTGGTCAAACTGCTCTACATGCAGGGAATTGTATTCTGAATAAAGATTGGGAAATTCATAAAATACTAAATCTGCTTCTTCGTCCGACACCGCTCGATTCAAAATAGTGCTATTGTTTGTCCTTTGTTGGTTCTTTTCCAACATCTTAAAGGTAGTTGGAGCCGCCTCAAACGAATACACCTTGCCCTCTGTTCCAACCAATTTTGCCGCCAACAAACTAAAATAGCCATAATGCGCCCCCACATCCACAAACGTATCTTGAGGTTCTAGGTGTTGGATTAGAAACCTTGCCAGTCTTATCTCCGAATGGTGTGACTTTCCCCCTGTTAGGTAAATATCTGTGCTAGAAGGCAAAAACACCTGCATGGGCGTATCAAAAAATGTGGTACACGAGACTTCCTTTTCCTTTTTTGTTATTTTGTAAATAAGTTCTCTAAAGAAAATAGCATGAATATACTTCAAAGGATGCCTCAACATTCTGCTAACCTTAGATGCCGCTGCAATACGTTCAACAACATGGAGGTTGTTCAATAATTGCTCTTTATACATAGTTTCACTACTTTTTAATAGGATTGTTGTTGTTACTACCTTACTTCGCTGGAAATCGTATCTAATTGATTGTCAATTTATTACAGAAAAAAAACAAAATCATAAAATTTTTATAATCAATTAGATACAAGATGTTTTTTTAGCTTTTTTTTAAAAAAAGTAAAAAATCCACGAAGTATTAGTTACTAATAACTACCAAAATAACGCCTCACGAACCATTCAAGGGATAACAAGCCCAATATTAAAAAGAAAATCCACTTCAAATGAATTAAAGAGCGTGTTTTAATGGTATCGTACAAAACAGGTTTCGCAAATCCCTTGGCATCAATCATGGCAGGCAATTCCAACAATTGAGAAGCGCCAACTACAGCCCCACCATTTTTCTCGCTCATCAAATGGAGCAATTGGTGATTGGCAGTGGTTTCAAACACCTCTAATTGAATGGATTGCACACTAAAAGCACCACCCGATTTTAGGGTTTCGCCATTGTAGGTGGTGCGTGCCTCATATTTGTAATTGCCTTCGGGCAAACGCCCCGCATTGAGGGTATAACTCGATTCTGTTTTGTTAAAATTATAGGTAAATTTTTCGTCTTTTTCATTGGTAATCAACAACGTTGCTTCGGGATCATTCACCCGTTCATAACTGCTGTTGTACAACTCGGCATCAATACTGATATTCTCATTCTCGGTATACAAGGTATTGCTCACAAAAGCTCTAAAACGGCGTTTGTCCTCTTTGGTGCTCAAGTATTGTACAATTTTACCCAATAATTCGTCAAACAAATCGTGTGATTGATGCTGCACGTAATCAAAAATACGCCACTTCCAAATGCCCTCTCCTGCAATAATCCCTTTCTTGATGCCTTGCTCCTCGCCCAATACCAACATAGGATAACTCGTATTGATAGAACCAATTCTTTGTTCCAACAACACCGCTGCATCGGCCTTGGCCTTAAAATCACCAAACGGCACCGTAATAGGTGGCAATTGAGCGACCAAATCCTTGATACTTTCCTCCAAGGTAAAGACATTAAAATTGGGCTTCAAGGTAGGCTGGGCTTCATTGATTTGGTTGGCACGGCCTATAATATTGAGCAAACCTTGGCTCTGGTTAAAATTGGGTAGGTTGGTTTGTGTGCCGACCACAAATAAATGCGGCGTTTTTTTATTTCTAATGGCTGTCATCACCTCCGCAATATTGTTGCGAGTGCTGGGCAGTTGGTGCAATACCACAAAATCATAATCGGCAACAGCCACCTTCAAATCATCGGCATACTGCAAATCTACTTCGTAATTTTTATTGTTGTTGATGGTTCTACGCATAGCCGCCAAATCCGGGTGGGGCGACTCAGCCAATAGTAGAATTTTTTGGCGGGCATCCAATACATCAATGTAAAAATTCTTGCTGTTGTTGGCTTTGGTGGCCTCGCCTGCTACTTGCGAGAGCGAAACCGTGTACTTTTGCACGCCGCTCGTTGTGGCCTCCAAGGTCAATTCTACCGTTGTAAAAAAGTCATTGTTATCTATATTAATCAATTGCTCCTGCAAACGCTTACCACCTTTGGAGACCACCAATTTGCTGGCACTAGACCCACAATTAATGGCTGCCACATCAATTTGTATACTAAACCGATCGCCCAAGTAAGTAATTTGATTGTTGTATACTTTTTTGAGAATCAAATCTTTTTTGGGTATGGTATCGCCCAAGGCTATACTAAACAAAGGCGCATTGAGCTGGCTGCCCAAGTAAAGAGGATTGCTGCCTTGATTGTAAATACCATCCGAAGCCCAAATAATGGTGCCTAAATTCTGATTGCTGTACAAATCATACATCTCCTGCATAAATCCAGCAATATCCGTAGCCTGATCGGTATAACTGTGGTCAATGCCTTCTTTGACTTCCGAGCCAAAAGAATAGGTTTTGAGCGTGTATTTCTCTTCCAATTGTGCTTTCAATTGCTCCATATCTTTTTGATACTGAGCACGCTCCTCTTCCGTCAATTCACTTCCGACCGAGGCAGAATTATCTTGAGCCAATACCACTATAGGTTGTTCGGTTTGGGTAATCGTTCGCTTAATAACAGGCGATAACAACAGAATACAAATAATAGTAACGGTCGCAAAACGCAACACTCCCAAGCCTTTGTTGAGGCGAGCCGATTGCTCTCCAAAACTTCGATCGCGATAATACAAGGCCATTGCATACAGCAATCCCGCCAATACACAAAGCCCCAAAAACCACTTGGGATAGGAAAATAACACCGTAGATTGTAGCAAAAGAGCAGTAGTTGAATACATGAATTCTTATTCTTTAAACGAAGTTGAGTTGGTTACAAAAGGTAGCAAAATAGGTTTGTACAGGGTAGTAACTTTATTAATTAGTCAAAATACCCATTATCTACACAACCCACAACCCACAACAGAATGCTAAGATACATTTAACATTGATAATTAAGTTAGAATGCTGGCTATCTAATCCACAAACCGTCTACTTTTTAAGTCTACAAACTGTAAAGGGTTCATTATTCTATTATTAATCAGGAGAACAAGACTGCTAATGTTAAGAATTAAGTATAATCAAGTATGCTTGCTTTTTTTACTTTAATTGCTCTTATATTTGCTTGCTATTTTTTGACAAATCTTATTCAAGGAATGGCAACCCTTCCCCAACGGCTATTTATTATCACCAAATAACACAACAATGAAAATTTTTATCCCTCTCTTGCTTTTTTTGAGTCCGCTAATGAGTTGGGCACAATCTATTATTAGTGGTAAAATTATTGATTCTGAAAAAACGCCTATTGCAGAAGTTCAAATTCTAAATATATCCAATGGCCGCCACGCCCATAGCAATGATTATGGAGATTTTAGCATCATGCAATCCCAAATTGGGGACACCCTCAAATTCTACCATATTGCTTATGCTATTCAGGATGTGGTTATTGATAAAAATAATCTGACGATTGAATTACAAGACCAATTGCTCGACATGGAGGAAGTGCTCATTCTCCCACAAAAAAACAGCTTAAACTTGCTCAATGCCATTGATAGTAGAGTTAATCCCGTTAATTCTTCGCAAGATCTTTTGAGAAAAGTACCGGGGCTTTTTATTGGGCAACATGCTGGTGGGGGCAAAGCTGAACAGATTTTTTTGAGGGGCTTTGACATCGACCACGGCACCGATATTGCCCTTACGGTAGATGGCTTGCCTGTGAATATGGTTTCTCATGCCCACGGCCAAGGCTATGCCGATTTGCATTTTGTGATTCCCGAAACCGTGGAACGACTGGATTTTGGAAAAGGCACGTACTATGCCGAACAAGGGAATTTTAATACCGCAGGTTATGTAGATTTTCAGACCAAGAACCAGCTAGACAACAGCTTGATAAAGTTAGAAGTGGGTCAATTTAGCACCTTGCGGGCTTTGGGGATGTTTAATTTGATTAAAAAAGAAAAACACCAAGCTTATGCTGCCATAGAGTATTCGGGTACAGATGGCCCTTTTGAGAGTCCTCAAAACTTCAATCGGATCAATTTATTCGCCAAGTATACGGGCGCAGTTGGCATGACGGACAAGGTCAGTGCTACGGTTTCGCACTTTAGCAGCAAGTGGGATGCTTCGGGACAAATTCCTCAACGTGCGGTAGATCAGGGTTTAATTGGTCGTTTTGGGGCCATAGACGATACAGAGGGGGGCAATACGAGCCGCAGCAATATTCAGGTACAACATCAAAAACTTTTGTCTGATCATTCGGCTATCAAAAGCAGCCTTTATTACAGCAAATATGATTTTTTGCTCTTTTCTAATTTTACTTTTTTCTTAGAAGATTCGCTCAATGGCGATCAAATCAAACAACAGGAAAATAGAACGATTGTGGGCTTGAACAGTGCTTATCAGCATCATTTGCATTGGGATAAGGTATCAGGGGTCTTTGAAGCAGGTATACAATTGCGCCACGATTATGTGGGCGATAATGAACTTTCGCATACGCTCAATCGTCAACAAACCTTGTCCTACATACAATTGGGAGAAGTACACGAGAGTAATGTTGCGGCTTATGCCAATGCTTCCTTTGATATTGGCAAGTGGACATTGGGTGCAGGGGTACGCGCCGATTATTTTGATTTTCAATACAATGACCACTTACAAACCCAATATCAAACCCAAAGCACCACACAAGTATTTTTCAGTCCCAAACTAAACATTGCTTTTACCCCCAATTCCAAATTGCAAGCGTATGTCAAGGCCGGCCGAGGCTTCCATTCCAATGATACCAGAGTTATTCTCAGTCAGGCACGCTCTAGTTTGCCTGCTGCTTATGGGGTAGATGCAGGTGTATTTTGGAAACCATTCCCCAGATTATTGATTAATGCGGCCTATTGGTATTTGTTCTTAGAGCAAGAATTTGTGTATGTGGGCGATGCGGGAATTGTGGAACCTAGTGGCCAAACACAACGCCAAGGCGTAGATGCCAGCATTCGTTATCAGCCCTTGGATTGGCTGTTTTGGAATGTAGATGCCACCTATACCCATGCTCGTGCCATTGAAGAAGCCCAAGGCGAAAATTTTATTCCCTTAGCCCCTGATTTGACCGTAACGAGTGGCTTGCAAGTGCTGCATCCGTCAGGCGTGTATGGCGGTGTACAATTTCGTTTCTTAAAAGACCGACCTGCCAATGAGGACAACTCCATTGTGGCTCCGGGTTATGCTATTGTAGATTTGAATGCAGGCTTTCGATTCAAATGCCTTGATATAGGTTTCCAAATTCAAAATCTGCTCAATTCTGATTGGAACGAAACCCAGTTTGCCACCGAATCGCGTTTGAGCAATGAATCTAGCTCTGTAGAAGAGATTCATTTTACGCCCGGTACGCCTTTCTTTTTTAAGGGTATTGTTCAGTATAGTTTTTAATTTTTAAACAACATTCTATCAATGTAGGATGTAAACGATGTAGTGACACAAAATTTTGTGTCACTACATCGTCTTACCTTCCTTACGCAACTCGCGCTTGATACCTTCAATAATATCATCCATAGCCACCGCATTGCTTCCTCGTCGGAGCGCACTTAGGGAGCAATAACGCAATACATTGATGATACTACCACCCGTGATTTTGTATTCATTAGCAATAAGCGAAAAATCAACATCTTTCTCTTTTTCGACCATCTTGAAACTGTTTTCCCAGAGCTGTTGACGCTGCTCTACATTGGGAGCAGGGAAATAAATGATGGTTTGGAAACGACGGGTAAAGGCAATATCCATATTGGCCTTGAGGTTGGTGGCTAGGATAACAACCCCCGAATAATCCTCTACACGCTGCAAGAGATACGCCACCTCTTGGTTGGCGTGGCGGTCTTTAGAATCAGAGGTAGCCGTTCTTTTTCCAAACAAGGCATCGGCCTCATCAAAAAACAGAATCCAATCTTTGTTTTCGGCCTGATCGAAGATATTGGCCATGTTTTTTTCGGTTTCCCCAATATACTTAGAAACTACTTGCGATAAATCGACACGATACACATCCCTATTCATTTGCTTACCCAATAAACAAGCTGTGAGGGTCTTACCCGTACCTGGAGGACCATAAAACAAGGAGCGATAGCCCCGTTTGAGTTGTCGGCTCAATCCCCAATCGTCCATAATCGTATTTTGGTGCTCTAGCCAAGCCGCAATTTCACCAATTTCGCCCAATACATAAGGATCCAATACCAAATCCTTCCAATCCAAGCGCGTGCTCAAACGTTTGGCAGGAAAACTCATATTAAAATCAGGCTTGTACGGCTCGCCTGAAGTAAAAAACGTGAGATATTCTTCGCTAATATCTAGTCCTGAACTCAATACAGGTTCCGTTCCTTGATTGAGATTGAGTTTGAGAATGTTGTTTCTATAAAATGGATGTTCGGGCTTGAACAAATCCATAGATTCGATGCGTTTTTCCAAATCCCCCCCTGCAATCAAAAAAACTGCCGTTTCTCCTGTGGGCAAAAAACCACTGTGATAACGTCCTTTTAGCCCTCCAAACTCCGTATATACTCGATCGTAAGTTGGATTTTTGAGGTAGAGAATATCCAATACCTCTGGCTTGATGTGTGGTGCTAGGCTCAAGGCCAAAATTACACGCTCCTCAAAACCAAAACCCAATGTTTCGACCACTTGTGCATAAATAGAAGGATCACCACTCAAGTCTGGAATAGGAACCTCGTACACACTTCCGTAAGGGCCTTCATGCCCAAAATATCTGCTAGTTCGGGTACCAATAACATCTCTCAACCAGTTCATTTCTCTGGTCAATGTTTGTGCATTGTATTGTAATGGTGTCAGTTTCATTGTTTGGAGTGCCTATTTTATAACAATAATTTTTCTGTAATACCTTTTTTAAAAATCACATTTTAATATAACAATCAACTTTCATTTACTACTACAGGAAGTATGTATTTAAATTGATAATTACTAAAATCCTTGAAAAACCTACTTATCAGTGAAATATACAGTAATTTTGCATACTGCCAATTAGTTTATCCTTTATACAAACCAATTCAAATCACTTTGAGAGTATAAAAAAAGGAAAAATTTCACAAAGTAAGGATATAAGAAAGGTAAGGAAAAAAATTCTATTGCCAAGTAGTCGGCAAAATATAACGCAAAGTAAGTGCGCCTCTAGCTAAACTAAAACGGGGAAAACCCAAAATGGGCTTCCAGTCAATCCCCAAACTTACAGGGGCATGAGAAAAAGTATACTCTATCCCCAACACAGCCGTAAACCCTCCGCCAAAGAAAGCATTGCGCCCTGTCTCTGTATAAGCCCCCATATAGCCTCCAGCCCCAGCATACGCCGAAAAATTAGTATCAAACCCTATATCCAAATGAAAAACCCACAAGGCTTCCAATACATAGCCATTGTTTCGAGGGTGGTCATACAAAATCCCTGGAAAAAAAATACCTTCATCAATCTGAAAACCTGCTAATATCTCCAAGGCTTGTTGTGGCTTGGGCGTATAAAAGAAAAAACGTTTGTAGCTCAGTTCTAAAGAAGTCCCCGCACGGAGTCCTAGTGTTTGGTCATAATACTGTGCTTGTAGTGGCGAAGATACCCCCCACGCAAAACAGCACATCAGTAAAAAGTGATAACAATATTTCATTAGATATAATTGTGTTGATAACAATAGCCAAATAAATAACAAGTGGCGGACACTGTGGTTCCTATGTTTTCAAGCTCCTCTGCTTCCATTTTTCGACCTTTATCAAAATAGTTTATATAGGTATTCGTAGAACTTGTACTCAAGTTCATCTGTTGATGCCAGTCAGCCTGTTCAAGGTATGCTTGCAAAAACATCAAATGTCGATAACGCTTGGTTTGGATAGGAATAGTATTATAACGCCAAGGCTTACAAATGTATTCTAAATCTTTCTTATTTTTTAAAAACAGCCCCACACGAGGCGATTTTTTAAAAACGACATCCAAAGGTACTTCAAGAGCTTCTAAATAAAAAGGAGTTGGATTTGTCACAGCTCCTTTGTGAGCAATACAAGCAGTCGCACTGTTCCAAGGCCCATCAATGTAACTATCTGGAATGGGCTGCAAGGCTTCATTGAGTGGCTGCAATCCACGCAACAAAATTCCTCCATAATAATCGCCCTCTTGTTTTAATACAATATCTAAACCTGCTCCATGCAAACGCCAAGTACCGTTTAGGAGTTGTGGTGGATGTTGATGGGCAAAATTATCAAGCGTGCCAGCAGCATTATTATAATAAAATTCAATTTCTGTCAATTGATAGCGATATGCTCCTACACGCAAAATATAATTTTGAAGCAATTGTTTTGCGATTTGGTCAAAGCTTACCCCCAAAGCATTAACATCAATACTTAAGTCCAGCATAATCATTACTTTTTATCTCCAAATTCGTATAGTTTGGATATATTTGTAGATAACTGTTTTTTGTAGAAAGTACGGATTATAAATATAAAACTTCTCACACTTAATATCCAACCAAGCATTGAGACTTAAACCAGAATAATTTTGGCAAAAAAAGAAGGAAATCACTACATAGAGGAGCAAATTATCAACTTAGACATTGTAGGCAATGTTGATGATAAAGAAGTTAAGCTTATACAGGAGAACTTTATTTATTATTATAAAGAGATTATTGCTACAGCTCTACAAAAAGCTTTTGATGACCTCGTTCCTCCCGATATTCATCTGCAAATAGATAGTCTAGATCTAGACTTGGGAACGCTCAAATTTGAAAAATCTGGCGATTTGGCCAAACAGATTCAACGAAAAATCAAAGATATTGTTGAACGAGTAGTTAGAGCCAAGATTATCAATCTTCGCCGCAAAGCACCCAAGAGTCAAGCCACAGGCCGCAAACAGCCGCTCTCACAAATGGGAATTTTTGAGCATTTTCTGACCAAAGGCTATTATCCCAATTGGGCGGGCAAAGAAACAGGCTCTGTGATTGAGCTGTTGGATCAATTGCTAAAAAAGAACAAAAAGGGCGTAGTACAGCGCATTGTACGTCTCAAGAAGAATAAAAAAGTGCTGGAACGATTGTACCAACAATTTACAGTCGAGCAATTGGAAAAAATTTTTGAAGCCTTGTATGGAAGCGCTGCTCAATTGGCCTACAAGCAAATCAAAATACTAAAAAAACGATTGGGTACGGCTTCTCAAAAAGCCATTATCAGTGCTGCTATAGATTATGTTTTGGAAGAAAGTTCGAGTACTAAATTGGCCGAATACAAGGAGCGAGAATTTGCCAGACGGGTATTAGAAGGAGTACAAAAACGCAGAGGAACCAAAGCCAGTGAAAGCAAAGTTAGGGCAGGCTATGAGGGGCAATTTTCTGATTTGCAAATCATAGAATACTTCTTGGAACATGGGGCTATTCCTGCTTGGGCCGATGTTGGTTCCAAAACTTCCTTGCAAGAACTTATGGACACCCTACTTGCAACCAAAGTAGCAGGCTTGCAACGCTTATTGGAGAGCCATGCACAAACCCCTAATTTTATTCAGCGTCTTATTTTTCAGTTTTCTGACCAACAGATTTTTCAGCTTTTAGCTCCTACGCCTAGCGAGAATATTACCTTTATCAAGGATATTTTGGAAGCTTTGTCGTTTGTGAGTACTAGCCGACAAGCTATTCAGCAACGCGTGAGTACTAGTGCTGTTCGCAATTTGGTTTTTAAAGAAGTTTTAGAATACTTTTTCTTACAAAAGAAAACCAAATTTGTTAAGAAAACAGTGCTTAATAACATACTACAACGCTTGAGCGTACCCAGCAAAACAGAGCATGCCACCCTTGTACGAGAATTGTACAAAAGTGTTCGCCGTCGCTCCAAGCGTGCGGGAAACCTTCAAAATGAAGTGGCCGATCAAATTGATGCCAGCCAATTGAACGAGGAGCAACTCAAAGCATTAAATATTGATGCCAGCCAATTGAACGAGGAGCAGCTCAAAGCATTGAATATTGATGCCAGCCAATTGAACGAGGAGCAACTCAAAGCATTGAATATTGATGCCAGCCAATTAACCAGAGAACAGCTCAAAGCATTGAATATTGACCTAGTTGAGCGTAGACAAACCAAAACAACAAGTCCTTCCTTTAGCAGTAATATTCGTCAGGTGTTGGAACAGTTGGACAGCAAATTACAACAAAAAATACAGGAGGAACGACAAGAGGTGCGTGAAGCTAGGCGGCAGTACAAAAAAGCGCAACAACAACTTGAAAAACTGCTAGATAAACAAACTAAAGGTACATTATCACCTACTGAAAGTACTCAATTGCGTCAATTGACCAAACAAGTAGAGCAATTGGAGCAGACCTTGATGGACTTGGAAGATGAAGACCAGCCTTTGTATATCGAGCAAGTCGTGCAGCAACGCCAACAGCTACAAAATCAATTGCGTCAAGCTCAAGACACAGAACAAGAAAAACTTAATCGTCGTTTGGCTAATACTAATAAAGAATTGAAAAAACTGCGGGCTAACTTAGATAAGGATGTCAAAAAAGCCGTGCAGGAACAAGAAAAACTCCGTGAAAAATCGGGCAGCATTGCACAGCAACAGCTCCAAAGAATTACCAACCGCCTCAATAAATACTATCGGGCGGTCAAAACAGTGCTCACTCAACTCACCACTGACCAAACTGAAGCAACTGTCTTTCTTAACAATATTAATCGCGCTCTTAGAGAGCGAATTAGCAATGAGGAGAAAAAACGATTGCGCCAAGAACGAAGCCGACTTCAAAAGCAACTGGTGGAACTCAATGAGGCGATAGAGGAATTGCAGGCACAGGAGAAAACCATAGAAGAAGCACTCAAAAACAGCAAAACACTCCTCAAGCAAAATGATGGGGATGAAGACGATGAAACCATCAGTGCAACAGGTACAAGCAAGCTTGATGCTTTGATTTTTATGTTGCAATATGGGGCTACCCCTTGGTGGGCAGAGGACTTGCCTAAGCAGTCTATTGAGGAGTTATTCTTAGAATTTGCAGACAAAGCTCCCAAAAAACTGCTCAAGGCATTTCAATTGGTTGGACAGTACCCCGTGGTGTGGCAACGTGTTCTCAATCAATTATCAGTTAGTGCTATTAGAACTGTTATTGCTAAGGTTTACCCCACCAGCAGCAAAATGATTTTTGAGCAAGCCAATATGCTCAAAACCATTCATTTTGCACAAGCATTTGAGCGACTCAAAAGTGTGGATGCCAAGGTGTTTGAGTGGGGCGTTATTGTAGAATATTTGTTCACCAATCGACAAGGATTTAATCCTCAAGATTTTGTAAAAGAAGTTATACTCCAAACGGCTAGGGTGCATTTGCTTTCGCCTACCCAATTGCTACAAATGACAACCAATATTGCTAACAATAAAAAAGAGGAGCTCGGGGATTTTATTCATTGGAATGCCAATGTAGCAGAGGATAGAACTGTGGCGGTGCTAGAACGTGAATTGGCAGCCTTTCAGCGAGAACAAAAAGCAAAAGAGGAAGGTACTTTTCTCGACAACCAGCAAAAATTGGAGCTGTTGGTAGAGTTTTTATCTACTGGCCGTTTTACAGAGCGTGCCAAGGCGTTTAAGCTGACCACTCAACAACAATTTGAAGACATTCTAATTGAGCAAATCCAAAAAAATAAGCAACAAACCAAGCAGGTTTTATTTAATGTCATTCGACTTTCTCATGCAAGGGCTTTTATTATTAATAATATGAATGAGGACTTTTTCTGGGAAATTGTCTTCTTGCTCAAACCCAAAGCAACCTTGACCGCCAAGCGACACTTCAAGGATTTGAAACCCTTGGGAGACGATAAAAACCTATCCTTGGCTAAGGATGTGCTTTTTAATGTCTTTATTAATAATCCAACTGGAGATTTTAAAATCATTGACTTTGTGCGTTCTTTGGTTATTGCTACTCAACAAGCTTCTGGAAGGGAGCTATTAGGCATTTTGACCGACTGGAAACGACAACTAAAGTCACGGGGCAATAGTCTCAATAGTTCTATGCTCCTGTCTCTATTGTTGTTGGAAGTCGATGCCCTCAAAGCAGAGCAAAAACAGGCGCAAGAGCTAGATTTAAAAGCCAGCTTGAACGAACAAGTCAAGTTTAGCACCAAGGAATACACGGATTATTCGGTTGCTTTGGTAGAAGTATTGGCTCAAGAAACGGCAGAATTGCAGAGCATGGAGGAGAAAAACTACCGTTACAGAGAATTGAGTGCCTTAATTGAAAAGAACAAAGCCGAAGCCGCTGCAATTGAAGCCCAACTCAATGAAAGCAAACTGGACAGTTTGGAAAAAATTGAATTGCAACGAAAATTAGTGCAGTATCAGGCTAGTTTGAGTTGGTTGGAACTGCAACGTCCGCCTGTAGTGCGCCGTATAGAAAACACCATTCAGCAACTTAAGCAGTCTATTGAGGTGCTGCAAGAGGAAGTTAAAGCTATAGAAAATTCAGGCACTACCCTAGAGGAGACTACCCCAGAGGAGGAGTTTGAGTTGTCCTTGATTGAGCGTCAGGCGCAATTGTTAGAGTTTTTGGAACAACAGAATCCTGTAGCCATTGAATTGCTTGAGCCACTCCTAGAAGCACTCAAAGAGGACGACCAGCGTCATGTCTTGTTTTTTAGAGATATACAACTCCTCACCGCTTCCTTGCGTGACGAGCGTTTTAGACAGGCTATTACAGAGATTATCGAAAGGATGCTGCCCAGCATTACTCCTGTGGAGGAATTGCAACGCAATCCAGCATTGGAGGAGCGGCAAGCAGCCATCTTACAAAACTTGAACCAACAGGCTCCTGTCATGCTTTGGCGAGCTTGGGAAGAATTGGAGACTTATTTTAAAGAAAATCCCGAGGAATTCACTCCAGATAGAATGCAATTGCAAGAGCAAATCCAAAAAGCAATTCGTCGTCGAGAGGAACAAAACTTTCGCAGCTATGTCTCTAATTTGAGATTGATGCAGCAAAATCTAATGCGACAACTGGATCAGGCTACCACCTTGGAGGCACTGGATCAAGTGCAGCAACAAATAGAATCCATCTGGAAACAGCAACAAAATCAGGTAGAGGAATTGCTATCGGTAGCAAGAGATGAAAAAGCACGCAATGATTACAAACGTCTGAAAAGAAATATTGAACATATCTTTATTAATATCCAAAATACTAGAATTCGTAGAGCCAATGCTATTAGAAGCAATCAAGAAACTGATCCTAAGGCCGAATTGAATGCACAAATTAACCGAGTAGAAGTACTAGAGGAGGAGATTAAACAAATCATTCTTCAGATAGAGGACGAGGAGGAACCCAAGCCCAAACCACAGCAACCACCCAAACGCAAACGAG
This sequence comes from uncultured Aureispira sp., assembly GCA_964445645.1. Taxonomy (GTDB): domain Bacteria; phylum Bacteroidota; class Bacteroidia; order Chitinophagales; family Saprospiraceae; genus Aureispira. Next base: position 51,044 of record CAYULH010000012.1, read on the forward strand.
CAAAGGAACCACCAAAACCACGGCCTATTGAAGAACCTTTACAGGTCTACAATGCTGGTATGGTGCTTTTGGCGCCTTATATTTCTCGTCTGTTTTCCATGCTCGGCTACTACAAAAAACGGGAATGGGTGGACATTAATGCTCAATACAAGGCCATTCATATCCTTCAGTATTTGGTGACGGGCAAAACAGAAGCCCCCGAAAACGAATTGATTCTCAATAAGGTTATGTGTGGTTTTCCCGTGGCCGAACCCGTGCCTTTTGGAATTGAGTTTGAACCGCAAGAGCTACAGTTTGCAGAGAGTTTGTTGGTGGGGGTTATCAAGAACTGGCCAAAAATGAACAAATTGGTTCCCAACTCCTTGCGTGGCTCTTTCCTTATTCGGGAGGGAACACTCAAGGAGTCGGAAGCCAAGTGGGAACTAAAAGTACAAAAACGCCCCTTTGATATTTTGCTCAAAACCATTCCTTGGGGCTACAACTTTCTGCGCTTTCCTTGGAATGATTATTTTATCACGGTAGAATGGAAATTGCTGTAGGGGGCAATAGACCCACACAACAGTAGTGTGGGTCTATTGCCATTGCCCCTTACTACTGCTTCACAAACGTCTTAGTGATGCGTTCTTCACCATCATTGAGTAGGAGTAAATACATGCCTTTGGGCAGATTCATCACATCTATTTGTTGATTTTGCACACGCCCTGTAGCCAGTACTTGGCCTACTTGATTGGTAATAGTATAATCTAAGGCTCTAGGATTATCCAAGGCTAAATTCAGTTGCCCTTGAACGGGATTGGGGTACAACACTACTTCCAAGGCTTCTTTTTCTTCAGCTACCTCTTCTACAGTTTCTACATTGGCTGCTGCAAAACGGCCACCACTTATACAAAAGTTGTCTGTTCTTTGGTAATTGAAGTTGCCACCTGAAACCAACAAGCTATTGTTTCTATCGTCATAAAGATCATAGCTTCCATTGCCATAAGAACAGCACATGCCATCGCCATAGCTATCCTTGAACACCAACTTGTAACAACCATCACGTAGTTTCTTGGTAATATTGATAGTAGAATTGGCTTGTTGTACGCCATAATTGCCTCCAGTGTAAACCACTACCCCATTATCTGTTTTGATTTCCCAACTTGTCTCTTCAGGATAATCGTCAAAGTTGATGGTTAGGGTAACATCATTATTAGCAAAAGTACCAAAACGGTCTTCGGCTGGATTTCCACCCCAAATTTGAGTGGCAAACACAGGATTATCAATAAACGGGTTTCTATTGCCCTGAATACCTTGTACAATATCATTGCGCCTCAATTCAAAGGCAGATACAGGATCTTCTATATTCCACTGCAAGAATAAAGTAATCATATTGGCATCCGTAGCCGTAGGCGTGCCTTGTCCTACATTCTTAGGCAAGCATTGATTGCCATAACGCAAGTACATGTACATCATCATACGCGCTACATCTCCCTTAAATTCATCACCGGGATACCAATTGCCATTGGAATTGATGTAAGAAGCTGTACCAGAACCCACACCAAATTTTCTATTGTTTCGGGTACTATTTCTACTCCCATCGCAAGCTCTGAGGCTGTGTACATCGGCTCCAGGGCCAGAAGTTCCCAAGTTGGGATTACCCAAGGATTTGGGATAAACGTGTTCTCTATTCCATTGGCCTTGATAGCCTGTATTCAGATTCTTACCTCTAGTTCTATCCGTTCTATAATCGCCATCATTATCATTATAACCATAAATCAATAACACCTTAGAAGAACCAGGTGTGACCAAATCGGCTTGTTTGAGGGCATTCCAAACGCCGGGGGTATAAGAAGGTGTAGTAGCCCCTGTACTAATTTTGGTGGCCAAAATATTTTTTAGGTTTGTTCCTGTTTCTGTCAATGTCATATTGTTATAATAAGCAGGTATTTGTGCCGTAACTGCAATCGTAAACAATACGATAAAAGAAATTAATAGAAGTCTCATTTTTGTTGAATTGATTTGTTGTGTGTGTGTGTGTAAATGAGGCTAGGGGTTAGTATAATTCCTTATGCTATTCTATAAAACAAGAATAGGAAACTACCATTGCAAGCAGTTTCCTATTTTATTGTTATCAGACGATTCTATGTAAGATTATTGTTTAACAAAAGTCTTGGTTACACGTTCTTCGCCATCATTGAGCGTCAACAAGTACATACCTTTGGGCAGATGGGCTACCTCTATTTGCTGGTTTTGTACACGGCCTGTTGCTAGTACTTGGCCTACTTGGTTGGTGATGATATAATCCAAGGCTCTAGGATTGTCTAGTTTTAGATTCAATTGTCCTTGAACAGGGTTGGGGTATAAAATTACCTCCAATGCTGCTTTTTCTTCGGCTACTTCTTCTACAGTAGTAGTAGAAGGTGCAAAACGGCCGCAGCTTATTGTAAAGCTCTTGGTACGTGTTGAGAATGCCCCTCCATTATCGGAAGTAATGGTACTACCACTAGTACTGTTAATCACTACATAGGATCCATTACCAGAATTACAACAAAGACCGTCGCTGTAACTATCTTTAATCTCAAAGAAATAAGTTCCGTCTGCCAATGGAGTAGTTTCATTGACTGTTTGACCACTCAAACTACTCCCGTAGTTGCCACCAGAAGCAACAACAGAACCACTGCTGTTGTCGTTTTTAATAGTCCAGCTTATGTCACCGGGCCAGTTATCAAAAGTAATTCTTACGGTTACATCATTGGTACAGCCAGTAGAGCCACCACCAGAACTACCACTAGTCGTCAAATTTAGAGCATCTACAGCCATATCGCTAGACCAACCTGAACCTGTCAAGCCATTAAAACGCAACCTTAATGCACTTTGACCAGCATAGTTAGATAGATCTACCGTAGCTGTTTGCCAGCTATTGCCCTGATTACCAGACTTAGACCAAACACTTGTCCAAGTAGCACCATCTGTACTTACTTCGAGGGCCAAACTTCCCACATTAGAACCATACATGTGATAATCAAATGTTAGTTGAGCACTAGTTTTGCCAGATAAATCAAAACAAGGACTATTTAGAATAGCTCTTTTACTTGGATTGTTTGGGTTAGAAGCTTCCATGTAAACATAAAAACTACCATTGTTTGCCGCACTTGGTCCAGTGTTACTAGAAGGCGTTCCACCAGAACGACGTGCCCAATCAAAATCATCCCCACTACCTTGTGTCCAAGCACCTAATGAACCTTCGAAGCTCTCTGCATAAGGGAAATTGCTTATTGTAGTAGCACATCCAGTAGGAGTTCCACCGCCGCCGCCAGTGCTGCCACCGTTGAAACGATCCTCAGCTTGTGGGCCGCCCCAAATCTGAGTAGCAAAAGCGGGGTTATCAATAAAAGGATTTCTATTCTTCTGAATATCTTCAATTACATCATTGCGTCTGTCTTCAAAAGGAGAAACTGGATCATCCACATTCCACTGCAAGAATAGATTCAACATGTTGTCGGTTGCCACACTTCCGATACCTACATTGGTAGGCAAGCAACGATTGCCATAACGAACGTACATATACATCATCATACGCGCTACATCTCCCTTAAACTCATCACCGGGATACCAGCCAGAACCAGAATTCCCTGAATTTCCAGAACCAGCTGCAAATTTCTTGCTGCTACGACTTCCATTTCTACTAACATCAGCAGCTCTAAGATGGTGCAAGTCAGCACCTGGACCAGAAGTTCCCAAGTTAGGCGTTCCTAAAGATTTAGGATAAACATGCTCTCTATTCCAATCCGTAGTTCCTCCACCATTACGATTTTTGTCTCTAGTTCGATCTGTAGAAGAAACACCATCATTATCATTGTAACCATAAATTAATAATACATCCGAAGAACTTGGTGTAACCAAATCCGCAACTTTTAGGGCATTCCAAACACCTGGGGTATAAGATGGAATATTATTGTTGCTAGAAATCCTTGAGGCTAACGCACTTTTTAAGCTGTTTCCTGTCGCATTTATATTAACACCATTGTAGTAAGCGGGGATTTGGGCAGTAGCTACAAATGCAAAGAGTAGGACAAAAGAAAGTAATAGAAATTTCATTTTTATTGAGTTGATTCAATGAATTGATTTGTGTGTGTGTGTAATATTGACCGCAAAGTTAAAATTAATAGTTAATTTTTCAACCTTACACTACTTTGTTAATAATTACTTAATCCAAAAAACATTTTAGCTTTACGATAGAACTCCATACTTATTTTGGCAGAATTGTTCAACATCCTACTTATATTTTCAGTCATTTTTTTGAAACATTCTATTATTCTATATTTAAATAGCAATTTGATAGTTATTTACAATTCTTTTAAGATTATTTTAACCAAACACTACATTTCAACAACTGATTCATTTTCAAAGTAAAATACATTAAAATAATACACCTAAAATTCATCCGTCGTTCTAAATGATTTTTTTGTTAATAATGAATGGATTAAAAGGAGGATGGAACTTTTTTTAGAAAAGGTAATGTTTGAAAACAATGTCTTAGGAATCCGCTTCTTTATGGGCATTTGGAAACAGGATTCATTTTTAATTATTTGACACAGAGCAAACTTTATATTTCCATTATCATGCAAAAATTTACTTTACTTTTCGCTGTACTTGATCGTTGGAAAGGAGCTTATCTAGGGGCTGGACTCCTCTTGGCCTTTTCATCCTTGGTTCGTATGCTCGAACCCAAGGTATTGCAATTGGTAGTAGATGGAGTCTTGCAGTATGCCCCACTTCCTGTTCCTGTTCAAGAGTTGGATGTTTTGGCAGCTTTTTTTCAGAGCTTTTTGCCCGATACATCCCAGAGCAGTGCCAATTGGTTTCTATTGTGTGCCGGTATACTTTTGTTGGTCATTGTTGCTATTAAAGCACTGACTTGGTTTGGAGCCAATGTTTGGGTAGCGAGTAGTACCGAAAAAGCCATCAAAAAATTTAGAGATCGCTTGTTTCAACACATTCAAGCTTTGGAGTTATCACAAATGAGCAGCATCCCTACAGGGGAGTTAATTCAGCGTTGTACAGGCGATATTGGCACTGTTCAGAAGTTTGTGGGTACGCAAATCGCCGAACTGATTCGGCTGGGTGCCATTGCGGTGAGTGCCTTTGTTATGATGTACTTGGTACATGTTCCTTATGCCTTCATCTCTGTTGCATTTTTTCTGCCCATTTTGTGGACTTCTTATATCTTTTTTAAGCGGGAGCAAAAGGTTTGGCAAGAACATGAAGAAGAGCAAGACAAACTCACGGCTATTATTCAGGAAAATTTATCGGGTATTCGGGTGGTGCAGGCTTTTGCTCAGGAGCAGAAGGAAATTGCCCGTTTTAGCCAACAGAATCAAGCCAAGCGCAAGATTGGGGTGTATCACATGGATTTGCACATGAAGTTTTGGCCACTATCGGATGGGCTGGTAAACTTACAAATTGCTTTGTCGATGTTTGCTGGGGCGTATTTTTGCTTGGTGGGCAGTATTTCTATTGGGGAGTATGCTAGTTTTTTTAGTTATGCGGTTATGGTGACATGGCCCATGCGTAACTTGGGTAGAATTGTTTCTCAATTGGGCATGGCAGGGGTAGCAATGGAGCGCATCCAGCAAATTTTGGCCGCCAAAACAGAGGATTATTCTTCCTCACCCGCCCAAGCTTTGCCCCCCTTAAAAGGAGCAATCGAGTTTCAGCAGGTTTGGATGGCTTATCCCAATAAGGATAAGAGCAATACGACGAACTGGGCCTTGCAAGATTTGAGTTTCAAACTCGAAGCAGGGGAACAATTGGGCATCATGGGAGGCACTGGGGCAGGTAAATCTACTATTTTATTGTTGCTCTTGCGTTTTTATGAGCCTGATAAGGGGCAAATTTTACTAGATGGCAAACCCTTAGCAAGCTATGACAAAACCTACTTGCGCCAACAGATGGGTACGGTGTTGCAACGCCCATTCTTATTCTCAACCAGCATTGAAGCCAATATTGCTTATACACAATCCAATAAAGATGGGAGTAGTTACCTCCGTGCTTCGGCCAATAAAGACCAAATCTTACTAGAAGAAGTAGCGCAAGATGCCGCTGTAACAGATTTTATTCCAAAGCTTTCGGATGGCTATGCTACGGTGGTGGGCGAAAAAGGTGTGGGCTTATCAGGCGGACAAAAACAGCGGGTCGCCTTGGCTCGTACCTTGTATAGCAATCCCGCCCTTTTGCTGCTGGATGATACCACTTCGGCGGTAGATACAGCTACCGAAAAACGCTTGCAGCAAGCTATTGGCAAACGTACCCAAGGCAAAACTACCTTGATTGTAGCGCATAGATTGACTAGTGTGCAGTATGCCGACAAAATTCTGGTATTGGATGCTGGTAAATGCCTACAGTGGGGCAGCCCTCAGCAATTGTTGCAAGAGGAGGGATTTTACAAACAGGTTTATGATTTGCAGACGGCTGTAGATTAATCCTTCTAATTCTAAAAATAAACCTTCCTATCAGGAAGTATATATTATAATAATTATCATGAGTAAACAGACCGATCAGGTTTTTGACCAGAAAAAAGCATTAGTGCCTTTTTTGAGGCGTTTATTTCAATATGCTTGGAATTATCCCCGTTGGGTGTATGGATTGATAGGGTGGATTGTGATTGTGGCGGTTGTAGAGGCGTTGTTTCCATTATTACTAAAAGCAACCATAGACGAGGCCATCACCCCACAATTGGACGGATTGAGCCAACTCAGTGGTGCAGAACGCCTAGCCGCCATCCAATGGGCACCTGTGGGCTATTACACAGGCTTGTTCATTGGCTTGGGAATCATTCAATTCTCGGGTGTTTACTTTTTCATTCGCTATGCTGGGCGCATACAGGAGTATGTGATTCACGATTTGCGCCAAGCCATGTTTAAGCGTTTGCAGCAGTTGTCTTTTTCCTTTTATGACCGCTCTGCTTCGGGCTGGCTGCTCACGCGCCTTACTTCGGATACGGATAGAGTAGCGGAGGTTATTTCTTGGGGTTTGTTAGAAGCCTTTTGGGGCCTGTCTACTATTGCTTGTTGTTTGGGGGTGTTATTGGTGTATAATTGGCAATTGGGCTTAATTGTGGCTTGTGCTATTCCTGTATTGTTGGTGCTTTCTATTCATATCCGAAGGCTGGTATTAAGATATTCGAGAGCGGCCCGGCGCATCAACAGTGACCTCACGGCCACCTTTTCGGAGCACATCAATGGCTTGATGGTCAATAAAAGTACGGCACAAGAAGCAAGGGTAAGCCAAGAGTTTGAGCAATTGACTACAACTATGCAAAAAGCTTCGTTTAGAGCAGCTTATTATACCGCTTTGTATATTCCATTGGTTATTCTGATAGGTTCTATCGCTACCGCAATGGTCATCTATTGGGGTGGACAAATGGCGATTGGGCTGGACACTGTTATTACAGTAGGCACCCTAATTGCGGCCTTGGATTATGCCACCAAAATTTTCATTCCAATTGTAGAAATTTCTATGTTTTATGCTCGTGCTCAGGGAGCTTTATCGGCAGGCGAGCGCATTTTTTCGTTGATTGACGAGCCTATAGCTATAAAAGATACTCCTACGGCCACTGATTTTGGAAAACTTCAAGGCAGCATTCAGTTTGAGCAGGTAGGCTTTGCGTATTCTAATGGGCAACAAGTATTGAAAGATTTTAACTTGACCATTCGAGCAGGGCAATCGGTCGCCTTGGTGGGGGCTACGGGCGAGGGCAAATCTACTATTGCCAACTTGGTGGCACGTTTCTATGAGCCTACTGCTGGTCGGGTATTGATAGATGGCGAGGATTATCAACAAAAAACCTTGCATAGTTTGCGTAGTCAATTGGGGATGGTGTTGCAAACGCCCCATTTGTTTGAGGGGAGTATTAGAGCCAACTTGTGCTATGCCTATCCCGAAGCCAGTGATGCAGCCATCCAAGCAGCCTTGGAGTTGGCAGGAGCAGCGCAGTTTTTGGAGCGTTTGGATGAGCCTGTAGGCGAAGAAGGGGAAAATTTGTCCTTGGGCGAGCAGCAATTGCTCTCTTTTGCCAGAGCTATTTTGCCCAATCCACGCATTCTTATTATGGATGAAGCCACCTCTTCGGTTGATACACTCACCGAATTGCGCTTGCAAAAGGGTGTACAAAAGATGCTAGAGGAGCGCACGGCTATTATTATTGCACACCGATTGAGCACCATCAAAAATTGCGATCGTATTTTGGTGATTCACCAAGGGAATATTGTGGAAGATGGCAGCCATGAGGAGTTGTTGCAATTGCAAGGGCGTTATTATCATTTGTATACGCAACAAATTACAGCAGAACGGCCCAAAATGATCTAATCAAGAAACAAGAAGCTTATCTATTCTGATAAGCTTCTTGCAATTCCTCTATTTCCATTTCATAATCATACTGTAGGTCTTCATGCAATTTGGAAATGGCCTTGCGGGTGACTTTGAGCTGTTGGTAATAGATATTTTTGAGAATAGTGCTGCGCTTGATGGAGGGCTGCATGTCTATGAGTTGTTGGCAAAAGAACAGGCGCAATTGTACCTCCGTGTCCTTTTTTTTGGAATAACGGATGTATTTGAGCACTAGGCGTAGAATTTTACGCACGCTTTTTTTGATTTGATAATAGCTGGCTCTATTGATTTCCTCAAATTGGGCAGTAATTTGACGTTTGATACTTTCTATATAGCCCGTTTCGTAGTTGGCTTCATACAAGAGATAGGTCAAGTACTCTTTGTTTTCTTTTTTGTACTTGGCCATTTTTAGGCACAATTCTAATAACTCCTGAGGGCTTTGTTCCTTGAGAGTGGCTCTTATTTCTCTAATGCCTGCTATTTCCATATTATACGTCTAATTCTCCATAAGGATAAAACTTGCCCCAGAGTGCCATTTTTCGTTCTCTGGACAATTGCTCAAACAAGGCAATTTTTTCGTTGGCGACAGGGTCATCTGTTCCATGTGGCACATCTTCGTGGGTTTCGATGTTATCAATCCCCAAAACCTGTAAATCATTTCTACGGAAAATAGCAACAGCTTTGGCCTCAAATTCGTCAGCGGTGCTGGCCCAAATAGCAATATAAACTTGTGCGCCGGCGCCATTGGCTACCGCATAACGCGCTCCCATTGTCTTAACATGAGCTAACCCAATCCAAATAGGTTGTTTAATTCTTGGCATAATTAGTATTCGTATGTTTATTGTGGTTTAATGTTTATAAATCTACAAAAAAGCTAGATAACTCCCCTATTTGTTTCTCTTTGAAACAAAAAAAAATGACCATCCTCGAATAAATCAGGATGCCCAAGCTTCAAAAAAGTACAATGGTTTGCTTTCTTTATTCCTTTATAATTTAGTTGATACATATTATTATATTTTTAGAACAATAAAGTAAAAGTAACCTAACAGTATACGTTTTCTATATTTTTTGTATATTATCAATAAATGCACACACAAACTTAATGTTTTTTATATCAACAATTAACACCATTCAAAGAACATGCAAGATTTTCAAAACTGGCACAAATCCATCAATGTAGGTGGCCCTATCCAAAAAGAATTAACTCCTTACAATGGAGCAACCCTTCCTACAGCAACACATTCTATCCAAAACACTGAATTCAAACAAGGCTTACAACAGTTATTGCAGTATGTAGCCGATGCTATGAAAGAAGACGCTCCGACTCGTATTCGTGCCTATGGCTCCAAGTGGTCGCTCAACAATGCAGCCTACACCAATGAGTACTTGATCAAAACTTGGGGATTAAATTACTGTAAAATAGGCTTGGAAACGACAGAAGTGACCGCCAATTATCAAGCTAACGCCGATAAACTATGCTTCGTTCAAACAGGGGTTATGATTCATGATTTGAACACCGAACTCTATAAAAAAAAGCTGGTCTTAAAAACAACAGGGGCTAGTGATGGACAACGCTTGATTGGTGCTATTTCGGCAGGCACACACGGGTCGGCCATGAATTTTGGCTCCATGCAAGATTATGTCAAAGGCATTCATATAGTCATTCCCAAGGGAACAGATTCAGAACATGTTTTTGTTCAAAGAGCTAGTGATCCTGTTGTTAATGAGCAATTTGCTTCCTTTTTGGATAATACTAGAATCATTCAAGATGATGACTTGTTTAATGCAGCAGTAGTGGGCTTTGGCTCTTTTGGGCTCCTACACGGTTTATTAATAGAAACCGAACCAATGTTTCGATTACAATACAAAATCGTTCGCTTCAATCCTGATGCCCCTCACTTTAAGGAGCCATTGCGTAAGGCACTAGCCCATCCAACCCGTGCCAATATTCGCGCCATCACAGCTAAAAATGGCGCACCCATTTTTGATTTCTTGAACGATGAGGCAGGCTATCCTTATTTTTTTAGTGTCACCCGCAATCCTTACAATAACAAATTGCTAAACCCCAGAACCTTTTTTATTGAGGTAATGGAAAAAGCACCTTTGCCAGCCGGATTTGATGCCCTTTCGGAAGAAGAGTTGGCCAAACATTTTGAGGAGCAAAAGGCAAATTCTAACCTTCAGGTTCATGAAAAACACGAAGCTGTTTATCATGGAATGCAGGCACATCTGGCTAAAAATATATCTGATGAAAATAGCCTGCTTACCGAAACCCTTTCGGCGGGTATTCAAATTGGCTTGATGATTTTTCACCGCCACGAGTCTAAGATTCCAGCAGAAGCGGCCGGTCATCCCCCTACCGTCAATTTTCCCAATTTTATTTTTCATACCAAAAGCGCAACTAGCACCGTCACCAATGCGCCAGTACCAGCATCTAGCACCGAAATTGGGGTTCCACTCAGTCATGTGACAGAAGCCGTAGATGCCATTATCGAAACCTTACAAGATCCAGCGCATTTGCTCGCTACGCCCTTGGGCATTCGCTACCTTCCCAATTCATTAGCCACGTTAGCGGTCAATCAGTCCTTTGAGCCTGCTAGTGCTATGACCGTTACCATTGAGTTGCCCGGCCCTGATGGCAAAGGCCATCCCTTGCCTCCTGCTGCCCCTGCTCATCAGGCGATTTTTGAAATGTTGAAGGCCAAGGGAATTCCACATCGCTTTCATTGGGGACAACAATACCCCCTAAATGATCAGTGGGTGTCTCAAAGCTATCCTGCCGAAAAGGTAGCCACTTGGAAAGCTGCCCGCCAACAATTATTACCAACCACAAAGGCGCAATTGCTCTTTTCTAATGAGATGACCGATGCCATCGGATTGACAGGTGGTGCTGAGATGGCCTAAATGCCTTCTTTTATTGGATTTAACCTGTAGCCCCTCAACGCAGGGCTGTTAAGTTCTGAATTTTCTAGTTTTTACACAGTGGTTTTAAGAATCCCGAAGGGCAATATTGCTAATTGATACAGTGTATCAATTAGCAATATTGTTATAGCTTTGTTTGCAAAGCGTATTTTTGAACCC
>CAYULH010000013.1:0-60295 GCA_964445645.1 uncultured Aureispira sp.
AAAGCATCTTTTTCCCTCACTCTTCGTTAAAAATTGACCCCATAGCGCTGCTATGAGCTAAATTTTTGCCTTGATTGATGAAAAAATCTTTCTTTTTATCTCTTTACAACCCCATTCGCAATAATGTCTAATCTCTTGGATTTTTATTAGAAAATAATTATTTTAAGAGCCATGTTCTATTTCTAACTCCGTATTATGTTCAAGAGTAAATTAAATTTTAAGGTTTTTGATAAGCGGGATCGCTCTACAACGCATCTGACCACCGTAGTCATGAAAAATAGAGCGCGTGCTTGTTGTGGGCGTTTATCCAATCGCAAAGGAGAAACAACCCCTTTTCATTTAATCTTGGATTATTTCAATGATCAGCCCGGAGAACCCAAAGGGCATTTTATTGATTTTGGCAATCATACAACGTTGGCAAAGCATTTTAGTAGCGTAGAGACCAAACCGGGCGGCCAACAAAAACGGTTTTCTATTGGCGTGAAGCAGGTGGCAGTAGGTGTAGCATTTGTAGACGAGCAAAACGGAAAAGAAGTGGTGTTTTTGGTGCCTTTGCAATCGCAAATTCCTACGAGCGGCTGGAGTAAGTTTTTGAAAAAGGCCAAGCCTTTGTTTGGCAATCGTGTTGGGGTAGTGCTGACCGAAAAGGAATGGAAGGCCATGCAAGCTCCTCAACAAGAGGATAAAACAGATGAATTTGCTGCTCAATTGGCACAGTTCAACCAAGAGTTGAGCGATTTGCTGGCCAATAGGGAGGCGGTGGCTCCTCAAGAGTTAGAATTAAAATTGGCCACACACAAACCTCAATTGCAACAATTCATCAATCAATACAATAAGAATAAGAATAAGGAATCGCAATTGGCCTTGCAAGAAGTTATTGCTTTGTGGAAGATGCTGACGGATATGCCGCAGACCTAAAAAGAGCAACAACTCAACATAGAAAAAGCAAGACCTTGTTAATCTGTTTTATGATTAACAAGGTCTTGTTCGTTTAATAAAAGTAATATTGCTTCTACCAAATTTGAAAGTAAAGCACAATGTAGGTGTAGATAAAAGGCACTACAAAAATAAAGGCATCAAAACGATCTAAGAAGCCACCATGCCCCGGTAATAGATTGCCTGAATCTTTGATGCCCAAACTGCGCTTGAACATGGATTCTACCAAGTCGCCCAGAATACCAAATACGGTACAGATACAGGCTGCTCCAATCCAGAAGCTCAAGGGGAGTGACAAGCCTTGAAACAATAAGGAACACAAATAGCCTGTGAGGATTGCACCAGCAACACCGCTCAACGTGCCTTCCCAAGTTTTGTTGGGCGAAATACGAGGGAACATTTTGTTTTTGCCAATTTTGGAGCCTATGAGATAGGCAAATACATCACTGGCCCAGACCATAAAAAATACAGCCATCATAAAGTAATTGCCAACCCCTCCAAATGCGGCTATAGGACTGCTACAAATCCATATAGCTAAGGTCATTGGTATACTAATGTAGGTAATTCCAAGACTCATAAACCCGAGATTGTTAAAGGGCTTGAGTGATTTGCCAAACAGCTCAAACAAGAATAGGAGGGCCGCCAACATGGGAAAGAGGTATACGAGCCATGACCATTGGCTTTGGTCAAATATCCAAACCATTATTGCTAGTACAGGAAAAAAACTGCCAATAAGCACCAAGGCTCCATGTCTGATTAGATTGGTGGTAGCTGTACCATCGTGGCTGAGTACATGCGTGCCCAGTTCCCAAAGGCACAATACATTTATCAGTAAGAACAGTAAACTACAAGTAATGGGATCAAATAAGCAGGCTGTTATCATAACAAAACCCATGATTAATCCTGTAATGGTTCTTTGTTTTAAACTCATTTTTATTTATAAATTTTATTTTTATTCAAAATAAACGTTTTCCAAATTATACCAAAAGTACCCAAACTCAATAGAGCAACCAATAAAGGAATTTCTGTTGTTTCTCCTACTGCTTTCACCATTTCAGGATTAAAATAAGGAATAATTACCTGTATGCTGTTGAAGCAAAAATGTAGCAGAATAGGAACCCAGAGGTTTTGGGTATAAATTAGTAAATAACAAAATAACAAACCCAAAAGAAAGCGCGCTGCAAATCCTTCCCACTGAAAATGAATAAAGGAAAATAGGGCTGCTGTAATAAAGGCGCTGCTGTGTACTTGGCCACTCCATTGGGTAAGAATTCGCTGAATAATACCTCTAAAAACCAATTCTTCGCCAAGTGCAGCCACCACACCCAATAGAAAAATATTGAGCAATAATTCATAGCCATTTCGCATATTCAAAAATGCAGCTTGCAATTCCAATTTGTCTTGCCCCACCCAATCTGCAGGAATTAAATTCATATTCCAATAATAAACCCAAGAAATAAAAGGGAATAAGGTGAAAACTGCAACCAAGCTTATCAGGGTAATTTTTAAGGGAGGAGCTTTGGACAATTGCACGGCCGCCCATACTTTGGGCCGATACCACGCAACAATAAAAATTAGAGCAGGCAAAAAGTAATTGGACAAATGCCCGATGATTTGAACATAACGCAATTGGTTTACTAAGTCGCCATCTTCAGAATTTTGTATTTGTTCTACTATAGCAGCTATACTTGTCCAATTGTTGCCTTGTGTAAAAAGGGAAACTAACAAGCTGCCAACAGAAGCACAACACAACCAAATAAACGCAAAGGAGAGGAGTTGTACTAAAGGTGCAGCAGGGTTATTTTCCAAATTATTTGATTCCATCTTGATAAGCTTTTTCGATTGCTGCCAATAAAATAGTACATGCTTTTTTTATCTCTTCAATAGTAATGATTAGAGGCGGGGCAATTCTGATAGCAGAGGCATTAAACAAAAACCAATCACTGACCAATCCATTTGCCAAGGCTTCTTTGATGACCGCCAATACAAAATCATAGGAGGGAAGTTCTACACCCATTAATAAACCAGCCGAACGAATTTCTTTGATAGCAGGATGCTTTAGTTCCCCGTGGAACATGGCCTCTTTTTCCTTGACTTGTCCAATGATTGCTGGCTGTTCTGTCAGTACCTTGAGGCTGGCTAGACTAGCCGCACAACAAACAGGATGCCCTCCAAAAGTAGTAATGTGTCCCAACACAGGATTGTGGGTAAGTACCTGCATAATTTCCTTGGAGGAAACAAAAGCCCCCAAGGGCATTCCACCTCCAAAACCTTTGGCCAATAACAAAATATCAGGAACAATGCCATATTGCTCAAAAGCAAATAAACTGCCTGTACGGCCACAACCTACTTGAATCTCGTCCAAGACCAGCAAGGCCCCCACTTCCTCACAACGTGCTTTTACTTTCTGTAGGTAATTATCTTTGGGCAATAATACCCCAACTTCTGCCCGAACTGTTTCCATAACTACACAAGCTGTTCGGGTGGTGATGTGTTTTAAATCTTCTTCTTCATTAAATGCTATGTGCGTTATATCGGGCAGCAAAGGACGAAAGGGAGCGGTAAAAAATGGATCATCCATCAGGCTCAAAGCACCATGTGTAGAACCATGATAGGCTTGCTTGCAGGCTACAATATTGGTTCTGCCAGTATAACGTTTGGCTAGTTTCATAGCCCCTTCTGTTGCCTCTGCACCCGAATTGACAAAATAGGTGCAATTCAAATTGTCGGGCAAATGTTCTTGTAATAAGGTGGCGAGTTGAACTTGAGGCGAGAGTACAAATTCTCCATAAACCAAGGTGTGCAAGTATTGCTTGGATTGCTCTTGGATGGCTGCTACAATAGCAGGGTGGTTGTGTCCCAAATTACTAACACTAATTCCAGCAATCAAATCTAAATAAGGCCGATCGTTTTCATCATACAAGTAAACTCCTTTGGCTCGATGTACTTCTAGTAATAAAGGTGCATCACTGGTTTGTGCCACATGATTTAAAAACAATTGCCGTTGTGTTATCATTTTTTTCTTTTAATTTTGCATTTGCAGAACAGCTGCCAACAAACAAATTTACACAACTTCAATGAAATTACAGGGCAGCTCAAGAATAATTTTAATCCTATATAAGAACAGAAGGAGGAATGAACTCCAATGATTAGTGTATGAAATTTAAATCAAATTTTAAGGTGATTGCTCCAGCTACTATTTCCGATTTGGGCTGTGGTTTGGATGTTTTTGGGGTAGCGTTGTCTGCCGTTTATGATGAAGTATTGGTAAAGCCAACCGAAAAAGATTGCATAGAAATTAGTGCTATTACGAGCAATAAAATGCCTATACCACTTGCCACCAATGAGAATGCAGCAGGCGTGGCCGCACAAGCGGTACTCGATCATCTCAAGCAAGAACATGGATTGGAGCAAAAGTGGGGGTTGGATTTGAGCTTACGCAAACGAGTAGCTGTGGGGCATGGCTTGGGTTCGAGTGCTGCCAGTGCCGTGGCGGCTGCTTTTGCTGTTAATGCTGCTTTTGGAAGTCCATTGAGCAAAAGAGAATTGCTGCCTTTTATTCTAAAAGGGGAGCAGGTGGCCGAAAACCAAACAAGGATTAATGCCGTTGTTCCTGCCTTGTTGGGGGGGCTGTTCTTGGTGCGTGACCATCAGGGATTGGACTTTTACAGACTGCCTTTGATTAGAGGGTTGCAGTTGGTGGTTATTTATCCTAGAAATAACAAGCAAACTCAAAAGGAGCGTAGAGCAGAGTTGCCAGAACAATTGCCCTTGGAGATTATGAAAGCGCAAGCGGCACAAACAGCAGCATTGGTACAAGCTTTTTGTACGTCCAATTTAGCTCTGTTGGCTTCTGCTATTGGTAATAATGTACTAGAAGAATACTGGAAAGATAAAACTCCTTACTTTGAAGAATTGAAAAAAGTAGCATTGGCTCACAAAGCTTTGGGCTGCACCTTGGCAGGGAAGGGGACGGCCGTATTTGCTTTGTGCAAAAATAGCTTGGAAGCTCAAGAAGTGGAGGAGGCCATGAAGGCCGTTTATGAGCAGAACAAAATTCGTCATACTAGTTTTATATCTAGTATTGAGCATGAGGGAGCTGTGGTTGCATAATGTTCCACGTGGAACATTGGTTGTTTTTTTATGGAGAATAATAGGAGAGGGGTGCTGTTCCACGTGGAACAGCACCCCTCTTTGGATAAACTATTTTATAGGTGTTGCCTTGTTTTAATTAAAATGTTCCACGTGGAACATAAACAAAACAATCGCTGTCTTACTTCAAAACGAGTTGCTCATGCCCTTCTAGTGCTACACTTCGGGCGTAGCTTTTGCTTTTGTCTTCTCTGAATTTTACGTAGTTTTGCTGGCCTTTATTATAATCTATAAGTATGTTGTTGGTTAGCTTGAGCGATTTGATAGAACGAACCTTGGGAACTTCCAATAATATCCATATAGCATAAAAGTCTTCATTTGCCTTTTTTCTTAGTAGGTATTTAAAATCTCTGGGTTTGCCGTTTAGTTCAATTACAAAGTTCTTTCTTAAGTATTCTGTAATTAAAGCAGTAGCGTTTTTATGTTCTCTATCTGTGGCGATCTCTACTGTTGTTCCTTGTTCTTTGCTCAGTGCCTCCCCTAGATCATCACTAAATACCTTGATAGCAATTTCTAGGGTTTTAGCTTTTTGGTTGTAATCAATATCAGTTGTTGATACATAAATAGGATGTGCAGAGAAGGATAAGAGCGAGCAAGCGATTAAACAGAATCCAACAAAAACAGTTTTCATAATCATAAATTAAGTTCTAAAAAAGAGAGCTACACCTCTCCTAATTTTATTTTGAAAGATGGATGCAAATGTAGTTTTTTCTTAGGCAGCTTCCAATTTGTATTGTACTTTTGTGAGGTGTCGAACACGACTACTAGCCATTCAAACAACTAGTCTTTCACTAAACCATCTTATTCTTTATGCAAGATTTTTCCTTCTTCTTTCAGCAAGGACTAAGCCATATTTCTGATCCCAATGCTTATGACCATATTCTATTTATTGTAGCATTGGCAGCCTTGCACAGTTTGAGCAATTGGCGTTCTCTACTCTATTTAGTAACAGCCTTTACGATTGGGCATTCTTTGGCTTTAGCCTTAGCTACCTTCAGGGTAGTGCAAACCAATATTGCCTTGGTTGAGTTTCTAATTCCTCTTAGTATTATTGGTACTTGTATTTGGAATGTTTTTCGGGTAGTACAGGCTACTCAACAAGGAACGGTAGACGAAGAGGAAGAACATATTTTAGATGATGAATTGACTAAACCAATGAAGCTTTTAGCTGTTAGACGTAGTAGTCTCATCTATACCATTGTTATTGCGTTTGGGTTAATTCACGGTTTGGGATTTTCCAATTACTTGCGTTTTTTGCTATCTGAGGGAGAAAGTATATTCGTTCCTCTATTGGGATTCAACGTTGGTCTAGAGCTTGGCCAAATTCTAATTCTAATCGTAGCTTTGCTGATAAATTTTGTATTTTTAGACTTGGCTAGAATTTCTTTTCGCATCTGGGCTGTTCTAGTTTCCTTTTTGGTTTTTTGTCTTAGTGTTCCATTAGCTATAGAGACAGGAACTGCTTTGTTTGCCTCAGGTGGTTAATTATTTATTTTTTTACAACTTCAATACCTGCTAAATCAGCGATCATGCTTAAACAGTTTTTATTACTATTGATAGTAGCTAGTGCTGTGCTTTCTTTACAGGCACAGAATCCCGATCAAGGTGCTACTAAGTTTCACCAACTTTATGAAGAATTACCTACCCCTAATATTTACAGAAATGCGGCTGGTGCTCCGGGATATGCCTACTGGCAACAGCGTGCAGACTATGACATGAAAATAGAAATAGACGATGAGAAACAGAGAATAATTGGTGATGAGACGATTACTTATTACAACAACTCTCCTGATGTGTTGACGTATGTTTGGGTGCAACTCGACCAAAATGTACGTGCCAAAACTTCCGATTCTCACAAAATCAGAACGGGCAAAATTCGTTCAAGAATGAGCTTTCGCGAATTGGATGCTACTTATCATCATGAATTTGATGGTGGGTTCAAAATAGAGTCTGTTACCGATAAGAAAGGTGTGGGCATGGATTATACCATCAACAAAACCATGATGCGTATTGATCTGGACGAACCTTTGAAACCAAACAGCAAACTATCTTTTTCTATCAAGTGGTCGTATAATATTAATGATGGAGCCAATTATGGTGGTCGTTCTGGCTATGAGCATTTTCCTGAGGAGGACAACTATATGTA
Organism: uncultured Aureispira sp.; assembly: GCA_964445645.1. GTDB lineage: Bacteria > Bacteroidota > Bacteroidia > Chitinophagales > Saprospiraceae > Aureispira. The sequence goes on from CAYULH010000013.1 coordinate 7,235, forward strand.
TCACATTGCTCAGTTTTATCCTAGAATGTGTGCTTATAATGATGTAGATGGTTGGCAGAATAAACAATTTTTGGGGCGGGGTGAGTTTACTTTGTCCTTTGGTGATTTTAAGGTAGCGATTACTGCGCCTGCCGATCATACAGTAGGTGCTACGGGCGAGCTACAAAATGCCAAAGATGTATTGACCAAAACCCAGTTGGAGCGTTTGGAGCAATCCAAAACATCGGACAAGCCTTTGATGATTATCACGCAAGAGGAAGCGGAAAAAATAGAAAAAGGAAAATCGAAAGAGAAAAAGACTTGGATATTCAAAGCCGAGAATGTACGTGACTTTGGTTTTTGTTCTTCTCGAAAATTTATTTGGGATGCACAAGGAGTACCTATGGGCGACCGTACCGTAATGGCTATGTCGTATTATCCCAAAGAAGGCAACCCATTGTGGGAGCGTTATTCTACTCGTGCTGTTGTTCACACCCTCAAGGTTTATTCTAGGTACACTTTTGATTATCCCTACCCTACGGCTATTTCTACCCATGCTAATTTTACAGGGATGGAATACCCTATGATTTGTTTTAACTTTGGTCGTCCACGTCCAGATGGCACTTACTCAGAGCGTTTGAAATACCGTATGATTGGTGTTATTATTCACGAAGTAGGACACAACTATTTTCCTATGATTGTGAATTCGGATGAGCGTCAGTGGACTTGGATGGATGAGGGGTTAAATACTTTCTTGCAGTATTTGACGGAAGTAGAATGGGAACGGGATTATCCTGTACGTAGAGGGCCAGCTACTGGGATTGTAGATTATATGAAAGGTGATAAGGATAATATTGTTCCTATCATGTCCAATTCTGAATCTATCCTTCAGTTTGGAAATAATGCTTATGGCAAACCTGCTACGGCGCTCAATATTTTGAGAGAAACCATCATGGGGCGTGAGCTATTTGATTATGCGTTTAAGGAGTATGCCAATCGTTGGAAATTTAAGCACCCCTCACCTGCCGATTTTTTCCGTACTATGGAAGATGCTTCGGGGGTAGATTTGGATTGGTTCTGGAGAGGTTGGTTCTATTCTACCGATCATGTAGATATTGCTATCAGTAATGTGTCTAGTTATACATTGAATAGTTACAACCTAGAGCAAGAAATGGTGTTGCAGAAAAAATGGGATAGCCAAGAACCCCAGCGTGGAATTTCTGAAATCCGTAACAATGACGAAAAAGCTGTGAAGGAAACGGTAATGGAGAAATATCCCGAATTGCGTGATAGGTACAATGATCGCAAACCTTATCGTGTAACGCCCGAAATGAAAAAACGTGCAGAGGCATTCCGCAGTAGAATGTCTAAAGAAGAATTGGCATTGATGGATGAGGGCTACAATTATTACGAAATAGAATTTACCAATGAAGGTGGATTGATTATGCCTATTATCTTGGAAATGACTTATGCTGATGGCAGTACAGAGCTTATACGCATTCCTGTCGAAATTTGGAAACAACGTGCGGATAAAGTAACTAAGGTATTCCCTCGCAAAAAAGAATTGACCAAAATTGTGTTAGATCCTTATTTAGAAACAGCCGATACCGATCGTAGTGATAATTATTATCCTTCAAGATCGCAACCTACACGTTTTGAATTGTACAGAGGACAGCAATACTAATCCATAATCAAAAAAAGGGTGATGTTCTTCGGCCTTGGCGCGTCTACATTATTATTTTTTTGAATCTAAATACTCTTTTTTAATGTGGTTTGGCACAATACTAAGAGTATTAGGAGCTGTATACTGAAAAAAAATAGACAAAAAAAGAGTTTGCACTTAGTGTAGACTCTTTTTTTGTCTGCTTAGAAAGCAATGCTTTATGGAGATGGATGAGTTATTGAGAGTGTAGAGGTATTTTGTATTTAAAATAAAATATTAAAATTTATATTATAATGATTATTTTTAATCATTTTTTGATGTTTTGTAGGCTACTTAATGTTTGTTTAGAGAAGCCTAGAACAGCAATCCCCTCAAAGCTCCACCCGAAACAATTGCCCATAATGCCCCAACAAATAAGCAATGCCATTATAAATTTCTATTTTTTGGTAATCTGTTTTGAAGTCCAGATTAGTCACTTTGGCCCAAGATTGGCCCCCATCAGTCGTTCTCCATACGACACTTCCTGTTCCTACCAAGAACCCTGTCTGCTCATCCAAAAAAGCAATATCCCTTAGCAATTTATCGGGATTGGCAAATAGACTATTGCCTGCACGGCAATTGCGCCAAGACTGGCCCCCATCTGTCGTTTTGTACACAGAACCATACTCCCCAACCACATAGCCTATATCATTGCTTGGAAAGCTGACTCCTCTAAAAAAATCTCCTTGCACGGTACTCACCTCCCAAGTTTGGCCTTGATTGGTGGAGCGTAATACTAGCCCATAACCCACTGCATGAATAGTTCCATTGGGCGTTTGTACAATTTCTCTTAATTCGTGGTTAAAGGTATCTGTGAGGACAAAACTGCCTGTGCTGGCTGTATATTGGTGTACGAATCCACGTCCAAAATTTTCGCCACCTACAAAAAGCATGTCGCCATTGCTCCTAACAATCTTGCTGTGCCAAGGCCACCAACCACCACTCACCCGTTTGGCATTAAAGCCATTGGGCGCATTCAAGTTCAATTGATATACTTGTTGTCCTGTTTCGCCAATAAAAAGCGTCTGGTCTATGTGGTTCAAACTGTAAATACCTCGGTCAAAACTATCCAACAGTGTCCAAGTTGCTCCAGCATCTGAGGTCTGAAAAACCAAGCCTTTGGTAAAAATATTGCCTGCACTAATAAAGCCTTGTTGATTGTTCAAAAAATGAACATCTGTAAGGCTCAAGTCTGTTGGGAACTGATATTCGATAATTGGAGCTGCCAATTCTTCTTGTCTACAGCCTAGCAAGGCATACCACAACAAAAAATAGTATAGAATTCGTTTGCCCATTATCGCACGCCATATTTATCCAACAAGTAAACCAAGGCAGCCATAGCCCCACCTCCTAGCAACAATTCTCGGCGATGCACATTTTCAAATACGTCTCTTTCGGAATGATGGTAATCAAAGTATCGTTGGCTATCTGGACGATACCCAAACAACACGGTGCCTTGGTCTTTGAGGCGCGAAATATCGGCAGCCGAGCCACCTGCTTGTATGTCCCATACCCCTAAAGAGGCAAAAATAGTTCTCCATTGTTTGACCTGATTGTAACTTTCTTTGGCAATGTCACTAGCAGCATCCATTCTAAAACCAATAGGCACATGCCCTCCTGCATCCGATTCTACAGCAGCAATGTGTTTTTCGCCTTTGGCCCGTGCTTGTTTGGCATATTCAGTGGCACCATACAAACCATTTTCTTCATTGGCAAACAATACACAACGAATAGTGTGTTTGGGGCGAATGCCCAAACGTTTGAACAAGTGCAATACTTCCATGGCTTGTACACAACCTGCTCCATCATCGTGTGCGCCTTCTCCCAAGTCCCAAGAATCTAAGTGACCACCTACCAAGATAATTTCATCAGGTTTTTCGCTTCCACGAATTTCACCAATTACCGTATGTGCAATTTGCTTGCCCATATTCTGGCAATTGAGCCGAATATTGACCGATACTTTTTCTTCTTTTTTGATTAAGGCACTTAATAAATCGGCATCATTGAGACCAATCCCCACTGCAGGAATGGGCGTTTGATCCTTAAAAGAGGTCAACCCCGAGTGCGGCACATTATCTTGTTTTACAGTCATAGAACGTACAATGGCTCCTATTGCGCCTAGTTCGGCAGCTTTGCGTGGCCCCGCACTTCGTTGATTCACAGCAGCGCCATAAGCATAAAACGTATTGAGCCTTGTTACATCCATAGGACGATTGTAGAACACAATTTTTCCTTTGATTTTGTCAGCACCCAATTCCTCCAATTCTTCAAAATTCTGCACTTCTACCACTTCGCCCGTAATTCCCAAGGCATCTGTTCCCGCAGAGAAGCCCAATGCTGTGATGGCCAAATCTACTGTTCCCAATTGCTTAGAATTGACAATTTTTGCTTTTTCTACAGAGCCTCTACGCCAATAAGGTACTTCTACTGGCTGTGTCCAAACCTTATCACAACCAATAGTATCTAGCATTTGGCTGGTATAAGCAACAGCAGCAGCATATTCAGGAGAGCCACCTAAACGGCCTCCTATATTCTTACACAAATAATGCAACCAATCATAAGCAGGGCTTTGAGTGAGAATATTTTTATACATTCCTTGAATGTATTCAATTTCGGCATCTTCATCTAGTGTTTGAGCCTGCAGTAGTTGTCCAAACAAAAAGCAGCAACACACAAAAAAGTAATGGTATAAACGCATATTAATAATAGTATCTAATAGTTCACTACTCCATGACATTTTATCTTTTTTTGTAAGAAAGCCACAAAGTATAAATGATTAAGATGCTAAAATTAAGAAAATAGCTGGACGTTTGTGCAATCTTGGAGGTGCTTGTCGTTTCCAATTTAATATTGTTTTGGTTCGGATGTAGGCATCAGCGGCTGTCAAGTCTACTGCAATACAAAGTTTGGTTTGTGCATTAAAAGCCGAAAGCATATCAGAAACTAAGCCATCATTTCTGTAAGGTGTTTCTATAAAAATTTGTGTTTGATTAAATTTTCTAGATTGTCGCTCTACTTCTTGTAATGCTTTTTTGCGAGCTGGGTTCTTGATAGGTAAATAGCCATGAAAAGCAAATTGCTGACCATTGAGTCCAGAAGCCATCAAGGCCAATAAAATTGAAGAAGGGCCAATAAGTGGTACAACGGTCATACCTTTTTTGTGAGCTAATGCCACTAAATCTGCCCCTGGATCGGCAATCCCCGGACAACCTGCTTCAGATAGAATACCTATATCTTGATTATCGTCCAAAGCTGGTTTTAGAAAACCTTCTAATTCATACGGATTGGTTCTTTTGTTTAACTCAAAGAATGTCATTTCCGAAAATGGAATGGGGGTTTTGGCTTGTTTGATAAACTGCCTTGCCGTTTTTCCTCGTTCTACTACAAATACTTTTAGTTGGCGTACAATGGTTAATGTTTGTTCAGGCAATGGGGTTAGCACTCCCTCTACTAAAGGAGTTGGAATCAAGTATAAAGTTCCTGCCATGATAATATAGTCTATTTAGAAATTACAATTCCAATACACAATAAGCACAAAATGGAGTTCTTTTATTCATTCCAGAATCCTCCCTGTGTTTAGTGTCAAATTATTCTTTTTTTAAGAATAATACCAGTCCTGATTTTAAGGTTCTCATGCTATAACATTAATGCTTTAAGTTCAAAAAAGCAAAAGATTACGCATTTTATTTCACTTTTGATATTATTTGTTATGAAACAAATAATTCTATTTGCATAAAATCCAATTAAGAGTAATTCTATTCAAACAAACTATAAAAAACAGCTAAATATTTTATAGATTAATGTGAGTGGAAAAAATTGCAAAATATATTTATTTGAATAATAAATAGGAGGCAACTGTCGATGAAGAACTATTTTACAGATAAGTTGTATCAACAGTTATTTTACATTGCAAATTTCACCAATTGAATTTCTAAAAACTAGCTATAAAATCGAACATTAACGTGTGTTATCTTGCCAAAGATGACTTCCCCCTTGGAGTAATATTATATTCCATTAAATTTTCTTATTTTTCGTTAGGAGCGTTTTTTGAAGTAGTCTTTATACTACCAATAGCTACATCAATTCCGTCTCTTTTTTGTTGCAAAGGTAAATAGTTGTAAATGTATACCATTATTTTTATACGCTTATGTACCCAAAACCAGTCCAGCTATGTTTCGATTCTCTTATCCTCTTGTTTCTATTAGCAGTCTTTTGTTAATTAGTTCGTGTTTTACGGCTTGTCAAAACATGATGTCTAATGATACGACAACAACTGCTCCCTCCAAGAAAATATTAGATTTTCAGCAATCTAAAATTGGTCAATTTTACCAAGTTTTTCAAGCTTATGAAGAGCATTTAACAGATTATGATACGTCTATTTATTTCAAGGATTGGTCTTATGATCCTGTAGAGAATAACATTATTTGTAAGGAAAATAAAAAAGCAGCCCTAGAGGCATACAATCACAAATTAGGGCTTGGCTTTGAGGATTACATTGCTAAAGAAAATCGAAAGACATTGCGTTACAAAGCGGTATCTCCTTTTGCCAATATGGAAAATACAAACATGTATGATCCAGAAAAACCTTTGCGTGTCAATGGAAGACTATTTTCTGGTGTGCTGATTGGCACCTATATGCCAACAGGCAAACGATTGATCGAAGCTCGTTTTTATAGAGGGGTGCGTGTGGGGACTTTTAGGGTATGGACTAATTTGGGGCGTTTACACGAAAAAGATTTTGGCAGCAATCAAATTCAATATCTATATCAACATAATGTACGTAAACCTGTCATTTATCTTTATCCTACAGCAACACAAGAGGTAGCCGTCAAAGTAGATTTTAAGGGACAAATCATCCACAGTTATCCCAAGTATGCTGCTAATACAGGGTGGCAGGTAAAAGCACAACCCAATGGAACCCTTACAGATTTGCACACAGGAAAAGAATATGGTTATTTGTTTTGGGAGGGTAAAAGTGATTATCATTATCAAGCCAATGCTGGGTTTGTGGTCAAAGGGGAGCAAACTGCTCTTTTTCTGGATGAGAAATTAGCCACTCTAGGACTCAATAGAGCGGAAGCCACTGATTTTATCACTTATTGGCTTCCCGAATTAGAGTCCAATCCTTACAATTTAATTCATTTTGCAACCACTACTTATGAGGAACAAGCTCCAATGAGCATTGACCCAAAACCTACTTCTATTATTCGTGTTTTTATGGTTTACCAACCACTAGAACAAGTTGTTGATATTCCAGAGCAATCACTCACTACTCCAAGCCGACAAGGCTTTACTGTAGTAGAGTGGGGCGGAAAAAAAGAGATGTTCCTATATCCTACACTTTAAAATATACCTTTGTTTGCAAGCAATAATGAGGTGATGGAAAATACAACTGCCTCTTCTTTTCTTTAAATACTTTTTAGAAATGATAAAATACTGGCTTTGGATAGTAATAGGGGGGATAACTCAAGTAGGTTTCGCACAGGATCTTTCTAGTGCTATCAGGGCTATTAATCCCGGACTTTATCTCAACAATATAGACAATCAGCCTGTTTATCATCAGACTGTTCTTGGTAGCAATTCTTTGGTATTTACACGTTTGTATACACAAGCTCAAAGGGAACAAAAAGAGCAATCTTATCATTATTGTTTTTTGAATAAACGAGACCAAGAATGGATTTTGGAAATCCGCTTAGATCAACATGATTTTAAAATCTCTAATGGAATGGATGCTCAAGCTATACGTTCTAGTGATTTTGGAATTGCTATCTATCATTTCTATAATGAAAAATGGTACAATGTGACAGCGGATGTACTCCCAGAAAACTTTGTAAAAAAATTCAAAAATATGTTTCCCAATTTACAAGTTAGTGGTTGGGGGTATTATTATTATAATCAAACTCCAGAGTTTATTATTGAGCCGATTGTCAAACGTAAAATTTTGCGTTTTGAACAAAATGGAAGAAGAATAGCAAGCTTGGTTTGGTGTAGAGAACGTTTTGTGTGGAAATGGTGGTGATCTTAATTAGTTTTTGTACTTTGCTTAAAAATTAAAATAAGGGAACTTTATTCAACCCAGCTTAGTTTAATTATCAAACAAAGCATTCGGATTTTATTCCAATTTTTGCTTCTTATATTACATAAACACAACTGTTATGCAAGGTTTAACACAAGCTAAAGAAACACTAGACAACAAGGGTTATTTAGACTTAGAGGTAGACCCCATGCTAGACTTGGTAGGAGCTATCAACCAGCTCAAAAAGGAAAAAAATGCCATCATTTTGGCGCATTACTACCAAGAGGGAGAAATTCAGGACATTGCCGATTATATCGGAGATAGCCTGGGACTAGCACAGCAAGCGGCCACCACAGACGCTGACATTATTGTATTTGCTGGAGTACATTTTATGGCCGAGACCGCCAAAATGCTCAATCCTAGTAAGAAAGTTTTATTGCCAGACTTAAAAGCAGGTTGCTCCTTGGCAGATTCTTGCCCTGCACCTATCTTTCAAAAGTTTAAAGAAAAACATCCCGATCATGTCGTAGTTAGCTATATTAATTGTACAGCGGCACTCAAAACCATGACGGATATTTGTTGTACCTCTACCAATGCCCGTCAAATTATTGAAAGCATTCCCGAGGACAAGCCTATTATTTTTGCACCCGACAAAAACTTGGGGGCTTATCTCAACAAGGTAACAGGGCGTGATATGCTGCTCTGGAATGGCTCCTGTATGGTGCATGAAATTTTCTCCAAAGAGAAAATTGTCAAGCTCCAAGTACAACACCCAAAGGCAAGATTAATTGCTCATCCCGAATGTGAAGCGCACTTATTGGAAATAGCGGATCACATTGGCTCTACCAGTTCTTTGCTCAAATACACTAGAGAAAGTGAGTATGAAGAGTTTATTGTAGCCACCGAGGTTGGAATTATTCACCAGATGGAAAAAGAATCGCCCAACAAAAAATTCTATCCAGCCCCTCCAACCAATACCTGTGCTTGCAATGAATGCCCTCACATGAAACGCAATACCATGGAAAAGTTGTACTTGTGTATGAAGTATGAATTGCCTGAAATTCACTTGGCCCAAGACATTATTGACCAAGGGCGTGGTTGTATTGATCGCATGTTAGAAATTTCGGCCAAAGCTGGTTTGTAGGCACAAATCTAAAACTTGTTTCTATCATTTAGCATATTGTTCTACTAGAGCAATATGCTATTTTTTATCCATCATGATTAGCCTTACTTCATTGGAAATCGTATCTGATTGATTATCAGCTTATTATAGAATAGAAGTTAAAGTTATAAAAGGCTGATAATCAACTAGATACAAGATGCTTTTTTATCTTACTGATTAGTCTATACACTGTACCTCATAAGCGAAGCGCACTAGCTCACGAGCGAAGCGAGCTAATCCACGAAGTATTAGATTAAATAATGTTAGTTTTTTGTTAGGCTAATTTAAATTTTTCATTAACTTGTTTGTGTTTTTAAATAATATAAACTCTTTTTTGGAAGTCACAAAGAGTTTTAATTTCAATAAAATCAAAACATAAGTATCATGCCTGGAAAAAAAGACGACGACAAGAAAAAGAAAGACGCTGAGAAAAAGAAAAAAGAGGACAAGAAGAAAAAAGACGCTGAGAAAAAGAAAAAAGAGGACAAGAAGAAAAAAGACGCTGAGAAAAAGAAAAAATAAGTAGTAAAAATACTGCAGCTTGCTGGCTCTGATGAACATTCATGAACTAGCCATTGGCTCGGTTGAGAGACTACTCAAAAATATACTCTTTTTCAATTGTCAACAATGCTCTATCTCCTGACAAAAGGAAGATAGAGCATTTTTATTCCCAGTAAGTGGTCTTACGATTATTGATAATAAAAACAAGTCTCTATTTACAAAGTAAAACACCATATTTGCAAATATGGTGTTGCAATTTACATAATGTTATCTTTTTATTACTCCATTGTAAATTAATTGTTAACTTAGTGAAAATTTTAAGCCTGTGGGTTATTATCGGTATAACCTCGACCAAGAAGTATTTTTTAACAGGCATTATTCAACTAACAATTTGATATTATGGCAAATAAGAAAAAAGAAAAGAAAGAGAAAAAAGCTAAAGCTGCTGAAAAGGAAGCAGTAAAAGCAACTGCAAAGGCAAAAAAAGCCAAAGCAGAAAAAAAAGCTAAAAAAGCCAAAGCCAAAGCTAAAGACAAAAAAGCTAAGGTAAAAGCCAAAGCAAAAACCAAAAAGGTTAAAGCTAAAGCTAAGAGCGATAGCAAAAAGAAAAAGAAGAAGAAATAATTGACTTCTTCTAACTACTAATGCCCCATCTTGATGCTGTCAGGTGGGGCATTTTTTATTTGTTACTGGCCTAGTTTGTTGGGTGCAGAATATAATTTTATTACATTTAGGTAATTATGAATAATAAAATAACCTTGTACTATGAATTGGAATCCTGACCAAGTTGCCCACACAGTTAAACAACTAGCCCAATACAAGCAAACTATCCACAAGTACCAACAGCTATTTATAGCGGATAACCTTAATGATACGCCAGAGCAACAGCAAATGGAAGCAGTTTTGCAACGAATAGACCAAATAGAAGCAAAACTAAGGCCCTCTTCTGAACCTACCAACGAATCCATAAAGCCTGAAGATGCTTGTGATATGCTAGACAAGATTTATCCAGCCTCTAATGTGGTACAATATGACGATAGTGCCTATAAGGAGATGTTTCAGCAACTAGTGAAACAAATGTATTCCAATCCAAAATGTAATGCAGTAGAGATTTATGAAAAAATAAGAGGAAAAAAAATCTATTTTGTAAAAGCAGCTTCCAAGGAATGTTTTTATAAGGATCATCTGTCCAATATCAAGCCTTGTCGATTCTATCAAAATGAACATGACTTTATATGCTTAATCAGTAGCCCTAGTTTTGAGGTAACAACGCTCTATGATACAAGTGGCTTTGAAGTTGCTAAAGTAGTTGCCAAAAAACAATTGTATGAAGACCCTATTGATGAAGGAAGAGCAGATTTGATAGAAGTGTATAGTTGGAAGGTTAAAGAACCTGTTGATTTTCTGGTTACCTCTGTACACATAGAAGATGAATCGAAGGCAGAACTCTACCGCAAGACTTACAGCCCAAAAATTGAAAGAGGCATTTGTACCAATCTGAACACCAACCTTCAAACTGTGGTATTTGAGGACAGTCGCAAAGCCTACACCTACAGCCGTTTTAGCCGAACCAATCAGCCTATTGAGCGCCCAACCACCATTTATATAACAGGTTTGGTTGATGGAAAAGAACAAAGCCTAAAGCATGAAGTGGTCTTGAGGAACATGCAAAAAAAAATGGAGGTCAAATTTACCCAAGCACACTCTATTGTAGAAAAGAATATCAAAGTTGATTTTGATTTTGACAAATTCATACTCAATGGCAAGGTGATTACTTACGACCCTACATTGGTTAGTGGTCAACCCATACTTCATATTGGAGCAGGGCTATCGAAGGGAAAATACACTGTACAATTTGCAGATGACAATAACCAACGCTCTACTAGTTACAACATTAATAAGACTACTAATAATGGCACTATTAAATTGTTGCTGGATTTATCTAGCTTGGACGATGAGGATTGGAGTAAGAATGATATTGTGACTGCTATTGAGCGAGGGCAAGAAATGGTAAAGGATCACTTATTAGTTAATATACTTACAAAGATGCTTAAACTTTTAGAAAGTATGAATAAGAGTGCTGAAAAAAATATTACCAAAGAAATTATGCGACTTTCTAGTATGAGCAAAAGTATGGTAGATATTGTTAAAGCACTCACTACTGAAGAAATTCCTTTTGTAAAGGGAATTTGTGGGGCTATAGACTTGATTGCAGGTAATATTCAAGCCGTCAACCAACTGATAAAACAAAGAGAAACGTACAATAAACGAAGTATTTGTATCCAAAAAATTGAATCAATGATAGCAGAGTTGAATACTTATCAATTTAATTCTTCAGGTAAGGAACAGGACAAAATGATACAAGAAACTTGGGATTATTATGTTGCTCTAACAAAGGGGAATGTAACTACTAGCATAGTTGTTTCAGATATTAAGAAAACATTTTCAAAATGTATGGTAAAATAATTAAAATTACCCTGAAATGGCATTTGTGTAAATAATGTCTAATCGTACTACAAAAATATTGTTTAGCCTATGCCCCATATCATTTACCTGTTCCTAGTCATTACTGCTTTGGGTGGGTGCCAACCATCGCCCCCACCAACAGAAATAGAAGAGCAATCAGTACAGATGCAATTGGACAGCCTGAAACAAGCGTATTTTTATTTTAATTACTACAAGGGGGCATATATAGATAGTTTGTGGATCAAGGAGGTTTTACAACAAGAGGAGATCAATTATGAAGAAAGAATAGATTGGATAGAAGTGTATAGTTGGAAGGTTAAAGAACCTGTTGATTTTCTGGTTACCTCTGTACACATAGAAGATGAATCGAAGGCAGAACTCTACCGCAAGACTTACAGCCCAAAAATTGAAAGAGGCATTTGTACCAATCTGAACACCAACCTTCAAACTGTGGTATTTGAGGACAGTCGCAAAGCCTACACCTACAGCCGTTTTAGCCGAACCAATCAGCCTATTGAGCGCCCAACCACCATTTATATAACAGGTTTGGTTGATGGAAAAGAACAAAGCCTAAAGCATGAAGTGGTCTTGAGGAACATGCAAAAAAAAGTGGAGGTCAAATTTACCCAAGCACACTCTATTGTAGAAAAAAATATCAAAGTTGATTTTGATTTTGACAAATTTGTACTCAATGGCAAGGTGATTACTTACCCACCTAGCTTAGTTCGAGGCCAGTCTGTCCTTCATATTGGAGCAGGGTTATCAAAGGGCAGTTACACCATTCATTTTGCAGATCATCGCGGCAATCGCTCCGCAAGTTATAGGGTGAATAAGGCAACTAATAATGGCACCATCAAGCTGTTGCTGGATTTATCTAGCTTGAGTGATGGTGATTGGAGAACGAATACTATTGTAAAGGCTATTGATAGAGGAGAAGCTTTGGTGCAGCGTCATTTGTTGAAAACTATTCTTGTAAGAATGAAGGATTTATTGGAGCAGACGGATAGTGTTAATCAGAAGGATGCGTTGAAGGAAATTAGTAGACTCTACAGTGTTCTCCAAAATACGGTGGATGTGGCCAATAGGCTAACCTCCGAAGGAATTCCTTTTGTAAAGGGAATTTGTGGAGCTGTAGACTCGATTGCAAGCAATATCAAGGAAGTCAATCAATTAATACAACAAAAAGACGTTTACAATAAAAGAAGTGTTTGTATCGAAAAAATTATGACAATGATAATAGAGCTTAATAAGCATATAACGTATTATTATGGGAGTAGTGAATATGACAAAATGATACAAAAAACTTGGGATTATTATGTGGAACGAACCCAAGGCCATGCCACTACTACCACCATCACTGGAGATATAGAGGCTACATTTCAACGATTTATTCTATCTGAGTAGCAGCTTCTTAACCACTTTTAGCCCCTTCTTAATACAGCCTTATGATATACAACAGAACAATGTTCTGTACAATTTATACAAACTTCTGCAAAATAGCATCTAAGGTTATTTGTTCTTCTATACTCCTCAAGCCTTCAATGACTCTCAATCCCTCTCGCACTTGGCTCAAAGGATGCTGGGCAAATTGCTCATCATAGGCTTCTGCCTCTGCCAAGTTCATTAAATTCCCTTCCCCAAAATCGGCCCAATAAGGATCACGGGTCCAACCTTCAACACCATCTTTGCCCATCTCAATGGTGCCAGCTTGCCTTAATTTGTTCAAAATCAAGTTCTCTCGCAAGCCAGTGGTGCCTACCTCTATGGCCTGTATTTTTACCACATAACTGCATTTCTTAAAAGGAAAAATAAGAGAACCCAAATAGGTAATGCCAGAGGGTTCTTGTGGAAACTTAAAGATAGTTTTAACATAGGTACAAGCACTTTTTTGGGAGGTATCTACCTGAATGATGCCTCCATTGGCGGCTACCACTTGTCTTCTAAAAAACTGCCGCAAGGCATCTATATCCCGAGTGGTGGGCAAATCTGGTGCTGTGGCAAAAAAATTGACTGTCAATACTTGGGTTTGCTCTGGGTGCATCCAGCGTTTTGCTTCTTTGGACTGTTCTACCAATTCCCAGTCAAAAGTCGGAAATTGAAGGGCATCAATAGTGGGCTTTTTTCTTAAAAATCCAAACATAGCTTGTACCTGCTTATTTTATTATTCATCAAAACACCCTACTACACCCCAACCAAGGGCAATGCTTTTCGTTGGGCCTGCAAGGCTTCTTTGGTGGCGGTTTTTTTATTATTAAATTTAAAAAGAGCATACCACTCTTTGGTATAATCGACATAGTGATAAGCAAAGGCTTGTAATAAGACCATGATAAATGGCAAAGCTAAGGCCCACCAACCAACCAACAATGCTCCTACACTCATTATTATAATAGACCACAATATCCAAACGAACATAGCGGCGGTAAAGGCAAAACTAGTAGAGAAAGCAGGAAAAGGCACAAACTTGTTGCGTAGTTTGCTCGCCACCTTGTGAGGCAACCAACCTGCCAAGGTACCTGCTATCCCAAACGGAAGCCCTAAAAGCACGGCCAAAATAGAACGTTTATTTTTGTGCGCCACGGCAAAATCACTGACGTTTTCTTGTTCCAATGCCTTGGAATAGGCATCTAGCTGGGCTGCCCAATCTTGCTTTTGAGGAGCTGTGGCCGCTGTGATATGATTGGCCAATTGCTGTTCGCTATGACACAAATGTGGATTGGAACTGTACAAGGGCCACAAGGGACGTTTGAAATTATGGCGCAACAAGGGCAAAAAAGCTTCGGTCAATTCGGTGTTTTCCTCCTCTATATACACCATTTTTTGGCGTATGCCTTGTCTTATATCCTTGGTTAATTGGAGAATAGCCGCTTCTGGGTCTTCCAAAAACAGTTCTTTGTAATCTATGATTTTTAGAGGTTGCCCCAAATTGACATACACCTCGCTTCTAGATTGTACATGATAGGTATAATTGACCCCTGTAGGCAAAATTTGCAAATCCAAGTCCCAGTTTTTTTCCTCCATCATCTCAAAAGCCAAACGAGCTGTCCCTTTCTTGATGGGTTCCAAACGCTTCTGTACAAAACAACGCCCCTCTGGAGCAATCCACATACTCGACCAGCCTGTGTACAAATATTCCTTAGTCTCCTCAAATGAAGCTTTGTTTTTGTGCATCTGGTCACGCCCCTCCTTCACTCGATAAATAGGAATACAGTTTAAATGCCGCATCAATTTGCCTACAAAATTCTTAGGAATCTCCCCTGCTGCTACCCAAAAATAAATAGGACGTGGCTGCAAGGCGGCAATCAATATAGGATCCATAAATCCATTGGAGTGATTGGAAACAAAAATAACAGCCGTTCCCTTGCCCGGAATATTCTTAGGATTGAGATAGTACACCCGTCTATAAAAACAAACGTACATGATCCACAGACAAAATTTGATGATGTAGTACAACATAAATGATGTTATTTTGATAAAAATAAGAACCAATGGATGCCTAATATAACTGTCTTTCATCAAAGGAAAGGCAAAACGATAGTTTTATTGATTTTTCATTATCTTGCTCAAGGAGTTTTGAAGCCTTTGATCCATCAACCCTTTGTTTATTATGCAATTGTCTCAACAAAAAGCACAACTCAATCAACTATTGGCCTTACTGTTTACCAGTATTATAGGACTGTGCTACTTTTTGATTATTTCTAGTGTAGAGAATTTATCAGATAATCTATATTATATTTTTTTGGTGGGTGGGGCTATGGCTTGTTATAGTTGTTATCAGGTTTTTACACAAAAATACCGAGAACGGGCAGCATTGGTACACACCCCTTTTCCAGCACAATGGCGCAGTGTACTAGAGCAATATGTTAGTTTTTATAAGGCGCTAAATGCAGCGGAAAAGGCACGTTTTGAAACTGAAATTCAAATTTTTCTGCACGAAAAAAATATTACAGGTATCAAAACAGAAGTGGATGCTCTTACGTCAGTATTAGTAGCAGCGAGTGCCATTATTCCTGTTTTTGGTTTCCCCGAATGGGAATACGAAAACTTAGGAGAAATTCTTATCTATCCCAATGCTTTTAATAAGGATTTTGAAACGGAGGGCGAGGGGCGAAGGATTGAAGGTATGGTGGGAAGGGGCATTCTGAATGGGGTGATGATTTTGTCCAAGCCAGCTCTTTTGGCGGGTTTTAAGGTGGATAATGATAGCAAAAATGTGGGCATTCACGAATTTGTGCATTTGCTTGATGCCTCTGACGGGCAGTATGATGGTATTCCTGCTCGTTTTTTGGAGCGGGAGTACATTGCTCCTTGGACTAAAGTGATGCACCAAGGCATAGAGCGCATCAAGGCGGGCCAATCTAGCCTAAATCCGTATGGAGCCAGCAATCCTGTAGAGTTTTTTGCAGTGGCAGCCGAGTATTTTTTTGAACAACCCGATGCCCTCCAAAACGATCATCCAGAATTGTATGCTTTGCTCCGTAAGGTATTTAACCAAGATACCAAAAATCGCCTTCAAACAGCACTGCGTTCAACCATCAATTATAGTGGCCCAAAAGTAGGGCGCAATGCGCCTTGTCCTTGTGGCAGTGGCCAAAAATACAAAAACTGCTGCATCAAAAACAGAACTCGATACTAAGCAGTTTTACACAAAAAAATTCTAAAATAATCCAACTACAAACTATAGATTATAGCCTGTATGAGTCGTCTCAAATCAACTTCCTTTTGGCTCCAAATTGCTTGGGGGCTGTGTTTATTAATAGGTATTGCGCTAAGTTTTAAGGCATTGCGTGAACCCGATTTGTGGTGGATGTACCGCACAGGTGAATGGATGCTTGCCAATGGGCAAGTTACGTACAAAGACCCCTTTTCCTACATGTTTGAAGGGGTAGAATGGATTAATGTCAAGTGGTTGTTTGAGGTGATTATTGCAGGAGGCAAGCAAGGGTTGGGAGTACATTTTGTATTTATACTACAGGCACTGGTCACGGTTTTGTTATTAATTTTTTCCTACAAATCGACCCAACTCATTCGCCAAGCCGTAATTCCTGAGGCAGCCTCCAAAGGCGTGTTTGCTGGTTGGATTGTTACGGCTTTATTCTTATTGGTAACAATAGATTACCGCCTTATTAGTCGGCCCGAAATGAGCAGCCACCTGCTTACCGCCACTTATTTGTATTTATTTTGGCGACATTATTACCAGCCTTCCAAAGCTATTCTTTGGCTCATTCCGTTGCAACTTCTTTGGACCAATTTGCACGAGGCTTATGGGATAGGTTTGGTGCTGATGTTGGCTTATTTGGGAGCTTCTTGGGTCAATTATTTTTATGCTAAGAACAAAACTTGGAGCCGCCCAATACCCAAGTTGCTCACAGGGGCAACGGTAGCGGCCACGCTCGCTGTAAGCATTAATCCAAGGGGCATTCAAATGCTGGCCCATCCTTTTAATATCTTTGGGCAGCTATCCGACAATCAATTTACCACCGAATTGGCTTCTATTAGTAGTGCGCTTTATTGGGAATGGCAGGCTTATGCCAATTTGGTTTTCTTGGTGGGTAGTTTGTTATTGGTGGTGGCTGTTCCATTTATTAAGCGTCCAAGACCTGAAGCCCCTGTTGTTAACCAACCAAAAAAGAAAAAGGGCAGCACAGCCAAAGAAGCTCAAGCGACCAAAGCCCCCTTGCACTGGTGGCCCACCAATGTACAAACCTTTGGTTTGGGCAATGGTTTATTGTTTTTTATGTTGTTTTATTTGAGTACTACTGCTTATAGAAACATTCCATTTTTTGTATTGGCGGCTGCTCCTCTATTGGCAGTGGGGTTGGAATTATTGTGGCAACGGTGGAGCTGGTCTAAACCCTTGGCTGTGGTGTTGGCAGTGGGGCTTTATGGCAGTATTCTTTCAGGTTATTACCATAATACTATCAATACCAGAGATCAATATGGCCTACAGGTGCTTACCAGCCACAATCCTATTGGAGCTGCCAATTTTATTGCCGAGCAGGGCATTGAGGGGCGTTGTTTTGCCGATTATCTCACTTCTGCTTACTTGCTTTGGCGTTTGCAGCCCGATTTTAAGACCTATATTGATTTGCGAGATTTGGATATTTATCCGCCAGAGTTTTTTAATAATTTTGCTAGAATGACCACTATTCCTAGTGAATTTGATGAACGGGATAAGTCTTTGAAGTTTGATTATGTAGTGCTTTATCGACCACAGTTTACCAATTTGCACCAGCATCTCTTACAAAGAACGGATTATCATTTGGTTTTTGCCGATCCTGTTGCTTGTGTGTATGTCAAGGATTTGCCCCAGCACAAAAACATTATAGAGCAGTACAGCTTCGAAAACACAGGCAAGGATTTGTTTGCGCCGTTGCCTATTGTACCAAGCACAGGCATTGCCTATTGGTTGAGCAAATTGGTCCATCCCTTATACACGCCTACTGATTACAGCAGGGTCAATCAAGATGCGGTTGCTAGTGATTTTTATTTCAGTTTGCAACAGAATAGTTTGGCCTTTGAGCGGGCTATTACCGCCAGCCAGCACCCTAGCGAGCCTTGGACGGGCCATGAATTGCAAGGCAATATCTACAGCCAAGCAGCTTTTGCGCCTAGCACAGTTGATTCTTTGAGGGCGGTGTATATTCAGCAAGCAGATGCTCAGTTTGACCGAGCATTGGCACTAAAGCCTGATTATTCCAATGCTCTAATTGGCAAGGCAGTTTTATTATTACAACAAAACAACCTCAACAATGCCATTATGTTCTTAAAACAAGCCTTGGAGCTAGACCCCAACAATGTTCTTGCACTAGACTATTTGGGTTCTGCTTATAAGGTATTGGCTACTAATGATGGTAATAATGCCAGTTATACCCAAGAATGGTTGGACACACGCTTGCATCAGGATTATTTGAATCCTAACAATCCAATTATTTTGCTGGATATTGGAATTGCCTATTGCTTGCTCAATAATTGCAGGCAATCTATGGATTATCTCAACAAAGTCATGGAATTTCCCAACTTGCCTGCCAATGAGTTGGCATTAGCCAAACGCTGTGTTAAAAAGTGTGGTGGAAAATAAGGCTTAATTACAACCCCAAGGCTTTTGCAAACGTCTATTTACTACCATAATTATAACCATGTCTTTATACCAAACATTACAGAGCAAACCTTTTTTGATTGCAGGGCCTTGTGTCATAGAATCTATGGAATTGTTGGAGGAAGTAGCCGAACAGCTTTGTTCTTTGCAAGAGCAATATCCCAATTGGCAAATTGTATTCAAAGCCTCCTTTGATAAGGCCAATAGAACTTCTGTGCAGTCTTTTAGAGGGCCGGGATTGGAAAAAGGGCTACAGCAATTGGCACAGATAAAAAGGAAATTTGGGTTACCTATTCTAACAGACATCCATGAACCATCACAAGCAGAGGCTGTTGCAGCGGTGGTTGATATTTTGCAAATTCCTGCTTTTTTGTGCAGACAAACAGATTTGTTGTTGGCGGCAGGCAAGACCAATGCTGTAATTAATATCAAGAAAGCGCAATTTTTGTCGGGTAAGGATATGCAGTATGTTTGTGAAAAAGTTGCAAGTACGGGCAATAGACAATTGTTACTAACCGAACGAGGGACGGCTTTTGGCTACAACAACTTGGTCGTAGACTATACAGGAGTGGCGGATATGATGACATTGGGTTATCCTGTGGTAATGGATGCCACCCATGCTGTTCAAAAACCCGGTGGAGCAGGTGGCAAATCTGGTGGAAATAGGCAGTATGCGCCTTTGTTGGCAAAGGCAGCAGCAGCCATAGGAACAAAAGGCTTTTTTGTGGAAACACACCCCAAGCCCGATCAAGCCTTATCGGATGGCCCCAATATGTTGTCGTTAAGTCAATTATCTGTGCTTTTGAAGCAATTAAATGTGTTGGTGCAACTAGATTTTGTGCTGTAGCTTGCACTTTTTAACCTTTATTTACGTTTTATCATTACTATAAAAATAAAATCCCCAAGATGATTTTTTAGCTTAAAAAGCTGATTATCATAATACAAGACACCTTATATCTTTAAAAATAACACTGTTGTCAAAGATAAAAAACAAATTTGGCAGCTTTTTCGTTTTGATAACTACAAAACGTATTGCTTCTTTAATTTTATTTAATAATGGTAGGATTTTTGAAGTGAATAACGTTATCTTTAGAACAAATGGTTTAACTATTTGGATAAGATTATTATTGATAGAGAAGTATCTTGTCTTTGTCCTCTATTGGGTTTTATATCACAATGATAAATCCTAATCTATTTCATTACCTATAATAGAGGTAATAAAGTGAGGTACATGGCCTTCTCGACCTAAATTATTTCCTATGAATTTGAGCCAGCGAACTTGGAACCCCAATACTTTATTGCAACTCCCCTCTAAAGAGATGGAGAGTGAGCAACTTATTTTACAAGGGGTACAACCTGAAACAAATTTAGAACACCAAATTATTAATGATGCCCGTTGGCAAGAAGGGGCATTATGGGGGGAACCTCGCCCTGGACATCCAGAGGGTAAAGTGATTTATCATATTCATGACGTATTAAAAAATGTAGATCAAGCCTGTTCGGATCCAACTATGCGAGAGCAATTGCGTTTAATTACGATTATACACGATACATTCAAGCATTTGGAGGAAAAGAAACGTCCACGTACGGACTGGAAAAAGCACCATGCTGTTTTGGCGCAACGTTTTGCAGAGGAATACATAGATGATGAAGCTGTTTTGGATGCCATCAAACTGCACGATAATGCTTATTATGCTTGGTGTGCTACTCAATCAGGATTAAAGCGACAAGCAGATATATTACTTGCTCACTTGCTCAAGCACATGGGCGATCATTTGCAGCTCTATTACTTGTTTTTCAAGTGTGATACACAGACGGGCGATAAATTTCAACAGCCTGTTAGTTGGTTTGAGCAATTAATGGGCGATAGAATTACACCTATTCATTGGTCTTAGTGGTAAGTTTATCTTCACATTCCAACAAAAAAAGGCAGAATGCACGTGCATTCTGCCTTTTTGTATAAGAGGGCTTCTACCCTAAGAAGCTCCAAAAAAATCTTTCATTTTATCAAAGAGTCCTTTTCTCGTTTTTTTATCTGATTCGTTGGGTTGAAAATTCTTGCTTTTGCGAATCATCTCCAATGCTTTGCGTTCTTCGGATGTGATGGTAGTAGGCACCCAGATATTGACATGAATCAATTGGTCACCTTTGCCATAACTCTGAATAGAAGGCAGCCCTTTGCCTCTTAGGCGGAAGATTTTGCCAGCAGGCGTTCCTTGTGGTAAGTTGATTTTAACTTTTCCGTCCAAGGTTGGCACTTCCACACTGGTTCCGAGTGCAGCATCTGCAAAATTGACATCCAACTCATACAATACATTGCTGCCATCTCTAGTAAAATCCTCGTGCTCTTTCTCTTTGATATTGATGAGCAAATCGCCGGGAAGGCCACCATTTTGCCCAGCATTTCCCTTGCCACTCATAGACAATTGCATACCTTCGCTAACACCTGCGGGTATTTCCAATTGGATCATCTCTTCGCCATACACACGGCCATCCCCTTTACAAGAAGTACACTTATTGGTAATCGTTTTGCCTGAGCCACTACAAGTAGGGCAAGTAGTGGTAGTTTGCATTTGGCCCAAGAAGGTCTGTTGTACTCTACGCACATATCCAGAACCATTACAAGTATGGCAGGTTTTGACAGAATTCTTGTCCTTGGCACCAGAGCCGTCACAAGTGTTACAATCTACATACTTCTTGACCTTAATTTTCTTAACAGCCCCTTCATTGATTTCCTCCAAGGTTAAGCCTACTTTGATGCGTAGATTGGAGCCACGTTGTCCTTGAGATTGTTGTTGGCGACGGCCACCACCTCTGCTGCTAAAGCCACCACTAAAGCCACCACCAAAAATATCACTAAACTGGGAGAAAATATCCTCCATACTACCAAAACCACCACTGCCGCCAAAACCACCACTTTGGCCATTGACCCCTGCATGACCATATTGGTCATAACGGGCACGTTTTTGCTCATCTGACAAAACTTCATAAGCCTCGGCAGCTTCTTTAAATTTTGCTTCAGCTTCTTTGTCGTCAGGGTTTCTATCGGGGTGATATTTGAGGGCTACTTTTCGATAAGCCTTTTTGAGTTCATCTTTCGAGGCACCTTTTTGTACACCAAGTATGTCGTAATAATCTCTTTTGTTTGCCATTTTCTCTCTATTTTTTGTCTTAATTGTGCAAGACAAAACAAACTGCGGGGTTAAATAATAAAGTAGGGCTTACTGACCAACCACCACTTTGGCGTGGCGTATAATTTTATCGTTGAGATAATACCCTTTTTCGATGGTATCAATAATTTTTCCTTTGAGTTCTTCTGTTGGAGCAGGAATTTTGGTGAGCGCTTCATGCAATTCAGGATCGAAATCCTCACCATCTGTTACCATCTGTTTGATACCCTGTTGTTCTAATGCTTTAAATAATTTGTTGTACACCAATACAATACCTTCAGGAAGTTTTTCCTCACTTTCTTCGCTTTGAGCTACTTTGATTGCTCTTTCAAAATCATTAACTGCTGGAAGCAGTGCTGATAAAGCATCTTTTGAAGCTAGTTTGATAATATCTTGGCGTTCTTTGATCGTGCGTTTTCTGTAGTTGTCAAATTCTGCAAAAATACGCAAATATTTATCTTTCATTTCGCCTAGTTCTTTCTCCAGACGTTCTTTATCAGAGAGTTTATTGGTCGTATCTTCTTCTATAACCTGTGGTTCCTCTACTGTTTCTTCCTCTTCTACTTGGTCTTCTACTTGGTCTGTTTCTTGAGGCTGCTCTTCAGCATTGAGTTCTTCTACTGCAGCTTCCAAGTCTGCTACTTCTACAGGTTGCTCTTCTACAGTTGGTTCTGCTGTTTCCTGATTGGTAACTTGATCGTTTTGAGGATCCTCTACGGGAAATTCTTTCTTTTCCATGCTTACCTTCTATTTTTACCAGTCCTATTATTTGGATGCAGGCTTTATTGGTTAATTGCTTTTGTTATTACAAAATATGTGTATCATACAAGCTGTTCCAAAACTAGTTTTGGAATATTGCTACCCTCTCAAAATGTTTGCCAGCAGCAAAATAACGACATTTTGTCACAAAAATCGCTACTTTGTCTGCATAGAGGTTGTATTTATTTGTCGTTTTGCCAGCCAATTATCCATAAATTCT
The DNA here is from genome assembly GCA_964445645.1 of uncultured Aureispira sp. Lineage (GTDB taxonomy): Bacteria > Bacteroidota > Bacteroidia > Chitinophagales > Saprospiraceae > Aureispira. The sequence continues at coordinate 30,306 of CAYULH010000013.1, forward strand.
TCTTCGGGATTGACTGCTATGACCATCCCCGTTTCATCAATGAGGAAGGTAGCTGGAATTTCTCGCACACCATAAAGTAAAGCGACATGATCGTTGAGTCGTTTTAGATCCGAAACATGAGCCGGCCATTCCAATCCATCTTTCTCAATAGCGGCCAGCCAACGATTCTTATTGGTTTCCATAGCTACTGAAATTATATGAAACTTGCTACCATTGTCAAAGGAAGCCTGACTGTATTTGTGGTATAATTTGACCAAGCTCTTGTTGTGCTGACGACAAGGGCCACACCAGCTGCCCCAAAAATTTAGCACAATCAATTGTCCACGATAATCAGATAATTGGGTGGAATCTCCATTGGGCAAGTAGCCTACAAAATTCTGTGCTTCAACACCCTGTTTTTGGTCGGGGGTTTTGTAGAGTTGGAGCGCCCCCCAGCCCAAAACTAAGAAGACAGGCACCCACCACCATTGCTTAATAATCCGTTTCATAACACAGCTAATTTTAATAGTTTACTGCTCATAAAATAGCCCAATAACAAAGCTGATATTGGGCTATTTTATGATATAACTTCACGAGTTATTCTTGGAAGCTATTTACTGGTTGTTTTTTTGTTGATAACCCCTATTTTAATAAGCGCCTTGTGGGAGGCTTTTTGCTCGGCACTCTTCTTACTGTAATCTTCTGCTATAGCCAAAGATTTACCATCCATCAATACCGCTATTTTAAAACGCTCTCTATTACTCTTGGTACGATAATGTTCTAATACATTATACTCAATAGTACGTTGATTTTTTTGTCCGTATTCTAATAACTGGCTTTTGTAATTGGTATTGGTGGTCTCCAATTCATGAATATCCAAATATTGGCGAAGCATTCGGTTGATGATGAAGTTCTTGGTCATTTTATAACCAACATCCAAGTAAATAGCACCTATAAAAGCTTCAAAGGTGTTTCCCATCATGGTTTGGCTAATTCGGGTAGCTCCTAGTTGGCGTAGAAAAATATCTAACTCCATTTGTGCCGCAATTTCATTCAGCGCTTTGCGATTAACCATTTTAGAGCGCATTTGTGTCAGAAAACCCTCGTCTTGTGTCGGGTATTTTCTAAATAGATACTCGGCTGTTATAGAATCCAGAATAGCATCACCCAAAAACTCTAGGCGTTCATTATTAGTAGGATAGCGTTTCTTTTTCCCTTCTTCATCTTTTGCTACCAAAGATTTGTGTGTAAATGCACGCTTATAGAAATGAATATTCTTTGGAATAAATCCAAGAATTTTTGACAACTCTCTTACAAATACTTTGTCATTAGAAAGGGTATAATTAAAAAATTTTCTGACCACAACTGTTATTTATAATGCTCTTGGCTTTGGCGGGACACCAGTGCACTTTTATTTAAGAACGGCTCTACAATCAACTAGATTACATAATACAAGTTATCTAACTTAAGATGAAGATCGTTGAATTTTACCTCAAAACTACCAGTAATGTAGTTTTTTTGAAGGAAAATAAACTACAAGTATGGGAACTTTAATACGACAGATTACCTCTAAGATAACAATTGTTACGCCATTTCTACACTATGAGCTGCTAAAATAAAGACAAGGCATAGATTATCTACGCCTTGTTCTTATAATAAGTATACTATTTTATCTAAATCCTAGTTTTCTAGCTGCTTAAAAATAATTGTAGAATTATGTCCACCAAAACCAAAACTATTGCTCAATGCAGCTTTTACAGTACGTTTTTGAGCGTCATTAGGTGTTAAATTCAACTTAGGATTAATTTTTTCGTCTGTTTGCTCGTGGTTAATTGTTGGCGGTACAATATCCTCACAAATTGATTTTATACAAATAATAGATTCTATAGCCCCTGCTGCACCTAACAAATGCCCTGTCATAGACTTAGTAGAACTAATATTTAGCTTATAAGCATCATCACCAAACACCTTCTCAATCGCCAGTATTTCCATTACATCACCCAGAGGTGTTGAGGTACCATGGGTGTTGATGTAATCAATATCACCAGGTGCTAATCCTGCACAATCCAATGCTTTTTGCATTACTTTGGCAGCTCCTTTCCCTTCGGGGTCGGGTGCAGTAATATGGTAGGAATCTGAAGTGATGGCTGTTCCAGCCAATTCGGCATAAATAGTTGCGCCACGAGCTTTGGCATGTTCATATTCTTCCAAAACGAAGGCTCCAGCTCCTTCGCCCAATACAAAACCATCTCGATTCTGATCATAAGGACGAGATGCCTTGGTAGGGGCCTCATTGCGTTTGGATAATGCTTTTAATGCACTAAAAGATCCCACACCTACTTGGTTGATAGAAGCTTCAGAACCCCCAACCAATAGTACATCTGTTCGACCAATACGAATAAGATCAAAGGCCATACTAGCAGCATGAGTTGTAGAAGCACAAGCTGTTACAACGGCTGCCGTTATTCCTTTGAAACCATGGCGAATAGAGATATTGCCTGCTGCTGCATCTACAATCATTTTGGGAACTAGTAAAGGCGAAAAACGCGGCGTGCCATCTCCTTGCTCAAACTTGCTGATTTCTTCGTACAATGAATCCAACCCTCCAATTCCAGAAGACCAAAGAATACCTATGTCTTCTTTTACCGCTTCACTTACTTTATCTAAGCCTGCATCTTTGATCGCTTCATCACTAGCAGCTAAAGCATATTGCACAAATTTATCAGTACGACGTTCTAGACGGCGATCGCCCAATACCTCTGTGGGGTTAAAGCCTTTTACTTCACAAGCAAACTGAGTTTTAAACTTGGAAGCATCAAAATGAGTGATTTTATCTGCACCTGATTTACCTTCTTTGAGGGCTGACCAAAATTCATCAACAGTGTTACCAATAGGTGTTAATGCACCTAATCCTGTAACAACGACTCTTCTATTTTGCATAGTTAGTTGAGATTATATCTAATTAATACTTTGTAGACTTTTGCTTTTCTGAAAAAAACAACTTGTTGTGTTCAATGAATTATTAATTTGTTTGATAATTCATTGAATATGATTTTTACAAAGTAGGAATACATCCAACAACATACTTTCAAGACCCTTGATATTTTTACTTCACCTTACCTACACACCCGTTCACACGTTCTTAATTTGTAAGAAGGCATGAGATAGCCGAGGATAACAATATACCAGTTATCTATGAGGAGCCTTACATTGTATGTTGTCAAGATCGTAAAAAATGACAGTTAAGAAACCATCTAATATGGGGTGCCTAATTTCAATCGCAGACTACGATAAGACTCAAAAAAAGAACAAGCGTTGAAAACAGGCGTTTTCAACGCTCATTTATGAGCTTTTCTATTTGTTTACCTCTGCTTCTAAGAATTCTATAGCATTACCTACAGTTTCTATTTCTTCTGCTTTTTCGTCAGGAATAGCCAAATCAAACTCTCTTTCAAATTCCATTATTAGTTCTACTAAATCAATGGAATCAGCGCCTAGATCCTGCTTAAAGTTAGCTTCTGGAGTAACCTCTGAGGCCTCAATAACGAGTTTATCAGCAATAATTTTTGTTACACGTTCAGTTATAGTTGACATAACTTCTATTGTTTTGAATAATCAATAAAAAACCTTGCGGTATTTGTCTTTACAAGTAGCAACAAAGATGATTATTTAGAGTTGTATAACCAAAGTTTTAGCTATTTTTTTTGAGTCCGTTCTTTTAGAGTCTATAATCTTGTAACTCTTACATAGAAAACGTATTTTTATAATTTATTTTTCTACAACACCTCAAATCTGTTTAAAAATCAATAATGACGACCTCCCCTCCTGTTTACAACCAACTATCATCTGCTTTGCTTGCAGCTTTCCTTAATGTTATATAATTAATTTTTACGCTAAAATAACGCATGTTATTTTGTATTATTAAAATTTAGCCATCCAAATGGAAGATCTAAAATGTCTTATATATACTAGTGTTATTAGCCCTTATTGCGACCAAAAAGCAATGGAAGATATTCTGACCACTGCACGAAACGCCAATAAATTGCTTGATATTACAGGAATTCTACTTCATACCCCTAGATTATTCATGCAATATATAGAAGGGCCTGTAGATAATATTTGTACCTTATTTGGTAAAATCAAACTAGATAATCGTCATAATGATATTTTTCTCTGCCACTTTTCCTCTATCGAACAACGCATCTTTCCCGACTGGCAGATGGGATATAAAGATTTAACCAGCAACACGGTATCTATAAATGGTTTAGACCACCAAGCCGCCGCCCAAGCCATCCATAAGTTTTCCAATCAATTTGTAAAACGTGAAGAAATATTTGATGTATTAAAACTATTTTTGTAGTTACTAAAATGGTTAGTCTTCTCTCCTCTGTCCTCGATTGCGCCTGTTAAAAGCTGTTAAGAGTCCTTCATTTCCCTATTTTTTGTTCTATTTTGTAATAAACACTAGTAATTGGAAATAATTTTGTTTCCAAATTTATGGTTACTAGTACACCCATCTATGTGCCGTAGATGTATTTTTGTATACAATTTTTAACTCAATAACAATGAAGCAATTTTTTTTATGCTTAGGATTTTGCTTGAGTGTATGCTTACAAAGCAATGCTCAAGGGTATATCATTCTGCCCATGGATGATAACCAAAGCAATCACATGAAGGCTTATGGTATCACCTACCAAGTACTAGCCGCCAAACAAGAAGCATATTGGTTGCTCAATTACCAAGGAGGCAGTTTTGCTTTTCAGTACAATGATGTTTTTAAGAAGGAGTGCATTAGACGCGGCGTTACCTACAAGGTGATTCCTACCGCATCTTTTAATAGTATTCTTAATGAAATTAATGATCCACAAGTTAATATGGAGGCGATGAAACTAGAAGTTGCCCCCAAAATAGCGGTTTACAGCCCTACTGTAAATGTACGTGGACAAGAAGTACAGCCTTGGGATGATGCCGTTACCCTAGTTCTCACCTATGCCGAAATTCCTTATGATTTGGTGTATGATGATGAAGTCCTAGATGGCAAACTCAATGAATACGATTGGGTACACTTGCACCATGAGGATTTTACAGGCCAGTTTGGAAAATTCTTTGCTAGTTATAGCAACCAGAAGTGGTACAAAGATCATGTACGGAGCATGGAGGCATTGGCCGAAAAACATGGCTTCAAAAAAGTTTCTCAGCTCAAATTGGCTGTGGTTAAGAAAATTAGAGAATTTGTTGCAGGAGGTGGGTTTATGTTTGCGATGTGTTCGGCCACCGATACCTACGATCTGGCACTTGCTGCAGATGGTGTGGATATTTGCGATTATATGTATGATGGCGATGCGCCCGACCCGCAGGCACAATCTAAGTTAGATTATAACAATACTTTTGCTTTTAAAGATTTTCAACTGGTGCGTGATCCCCTCAAGTACGAATTTTCTACCATTGATGCCTCGCCCCTCACCTCGCCACCAAGACGCGTCAAGGACGATGTCGATTATTTTACCTTGTTTGATTTCTCGGCCAAGTGGGACCCTGTACCTGCTATGCTCACGCAGTCGCATACTCGTACCATCAAGGGGTTTATGGGCCAAACCACTGCCTTTAGAAAAAATATTATCAAGTCTAATGTGTTGATTTTGGGTGAAAACAAAGCTGCTAACGAAGCGCGTTATATTCACGGCACCTTCCAAAAAGGGTTTTGGAGTTTTTATGGGGGGCATGATCCCGAAGATTATCGCCACTATGTACACGACCCTGCTACCGACTTAGAATTGCACAAACAATCGGCTGGTTATCGCCTCATTCTCAACAATGTGCTCTTTCCTGCCGCCAAGAAAAAACCTAGAAAAACATAATTGAATCTATTATTATGACAGTGGTATTCATGCTCATTTTCATCAGAAAATGAGCATTTTTATTATAAATAACTGCATACAAAGTACATCTACCTTGCCTCTATACAAAAATTCATCTTACAAAATGCCGTAAACCACTATTAGATACCTTACTTTTGTGGTCTTTAAGCCCTAGTTCATAGGTTCTACTTTGGGCACAACCATATTTTTATAGCCCACACGCTAAATTTTTAACAAATGTCTGTCAAAGCTTTAACCTCCTTTATTCTTATACTACTCCTTGTCACCTCCTGCAAAAAAGATGCGGTTACCGTTCAAGGGGCCATTGATGTAGACTTAGAAGATGCGGTAATTCAGCAAATTTTTAATTTTCAAAATAAAAGAGATACTAAAGCCCTATTGTCTTATCTAACCGTCGAAAATCCAACCCATCGCTATTTGGCTGCTATGGCGTTTGGCTCGGTTCAGGATACGGCCGCTATTGATGATTTGGTTGATTTGCTCAAAGACGATTATGAGCAAGTACGTGCGGCAGCGGCCTTTGCCTTGGGGCAAACCCGCAACCAAGCAGCATCTGCCCCATTGGCAGAAGCATTTGGCCAAGATTCCTCTCGTTTGGTACAGGCCAGTATTCTGGAGGCTATTGGTCGTTGTGGCACCTTGGAACATCTCAAGTACATGTCGGTAACTAGACCCTATCCTATTCAGGATAGTATTTTGCTAGAAGGGCAGGCAGCGGCCATTTATCGTTTTGCATTAAGAGGGCTGGTACACAAGGAGGGCACCACCAAAATCATGAATGATTTTATGGCCAATTCTTTGATTTCGTCCAAGGCCCGTTTTATGGCTGCACAATATTTGGCCAGAACCAAGAACTTGGATTTGAGTGGTTATGAGAATGTTCTTATTAATAATGTAGCCGAAGAAACCGATCCGAATACTCGTATGGCACTCGTCCAAGCATTGGCCAAAAGCAAAACACCTCGGGCATTGGCTACCCTCAAAAATCAGTATAAAAAAGAAACAGATTATAGAGTACGTTGCAATCTTATTCGAGGCTTGCAGCACTTTGCTTATGATTCGGTTCGCACTTTAGCTTTTACTGCTTTGCAGGATAGCAATTTGCAGGTACGCTTGGTAGCTGCTGAGTATTTGCAATTTAATGGGACTGACTTGGATGCGGGCAAATACTATGAGCGTGGACTCGATCACCCCGATTGGCAAGTACGAGCCACTTTGCTAGGCGCTGCTTTACGCAATTTGTCCTATTTTAAGACCAAGACGAAGGGCTTTTTTAGTAGCAAAATCATTGCCCTGTATAAGAGTTCTGATAATTTGTATGAAAAGTCTGTCTTGCTACAACAATTGGGGAATTACTCTTGGAATTATCGCTTTTTGGCTGCTGAGATTTTTCCTGCTGCCGATAGTATCAAAATCCCCGAAGTGATTCGATCCAGTGGTATGTTGGGACTGGTCAATTTGAGAGATGCCGATAATTATAACAAGGAATTGGGGCTGTCAAGAGCTAGAATAACCACCGAAATCAATACCTTATTGCAACGGGCCATTGTGGAAGGGGATCCAGCGATGCAGGCCATTACAGCAGATTTTTTGACGACGGACAAGCACAATTTTAAGGAAGTATTCTCAGATGTAGCCTTCTTAAAAACAGCACAAGGCCGCCTTTCCTTGCCCAGCAACTTAGAAACATACTTGAGTTTGCAGCGTGCTATTGATTATTTGCAGGGCAGTGCCAAAACACCTCCCAAACGCTCCAATTCCTTTACAGAAATTGACTGGCCACTCATTCGTGTGCTAAAAGACAAACCCAACATTACCATGCAAACCAACAAAGGGGCTATTGTACTCGAATTGCAGCCTCAGTGGGCACCTGCTACCGTAACGCAATTTGTGCAATTGGCTAAGGCCAAATATTATGATAATAAACTGTTTCATCGGGTTGTTCCCAATTTTGTGGCTCAGGGCGGTTGCTCTAGGGGCGATGGATGGAGTAGTTTTAACATAACTATAGCTTCTGAATTTCATCAAAATGCCAATTATCATGACGAGGGTTGGATTGGGATGGCCTCTGCGGGCAAAGATACCGAAAGTGCTCAGTTCTTCATCACCCATTCGGCTACGCCACACTTAGATGGGCATTATACGATTTTTGCCAAAGTAGTCAAAGGTATGAATGTAGTTCACGACTTGCAGCTAGGCGACAGCATTATTAGTGTTGATATTAATTAAGAACTATTTGAGCGAGTTATTGTTCCAAAACATAGTTTTGCAGCTCTACCTACTTATTATTCATTAGTCGAATTTTAAACCATGCGTCAACATATTCATCCCATTCACGATCGTTTATTACAACGTGCCGATAGAGAACTGTTTCTAAATCAACACAGCTATGCCCTTTGGCTCACAGGCTTATCGGGTTCGGGCAAAAGTACCATTGCACAGCACTTGGAAAGACGTTTGTACAACGAAGGTTTTTTTGCACAAGTACTGGATGGAGACAATATTCGTTCGGGCATTAACAGCGATTTGGGCTTTGGGGCGGCCGATAGAGCCGAAAACATTCGACGCATTGCCGAAATTGCTCGTTTATATACCAATAGCGGCATTATTACTATTAATTCATTTATTAGCCCTACTATTGCAAGCCGACAAATGGCAATGGATATTATTGGCCGCTCCAATTTTATCGAAGTGTTTATCAATACCCCCTTAGAAATTTGCGAGGCTCGTGATGTCAAGGGCTTGTACAAAAAGGCTAGGGCAGGTGAAATCAAACAATTTACAGGTATTGATGCGCCTTATGAGGCTCCCAACCAGCCAGATTTGGAAGTCCAAACAGCCGAACAAACCATAGAGGAATCGGTTGCTGTGATTTATGATTATCTATTGCCGATTATTACCCCAAAAAACAGTTAAAATACCATATACCTATTTATTTAGGTATTTATTCTATAAACAACAAGATGCTGCTGCATAAAAGCGGTCTTGTACAATTTTTACTTTATGTACCACCATTTAAGCCACTTGAAAGAGTTGGAAGCAGAATCTATCTTCGTTATTCGGGAGGTAGCCGCTCAATTTGAGAAGCCCGTCCTTATGTTTTCGGGTGGTAAGGATTCTATTTTGATGACTTACTTGGCACAAAAAGCTTTTTATCCTGCCAATATTCCCTTCCCTTTATTGCATGTAGATACTGGTCATAATTTTCCAGAAACCATCAAATTTCGCGATGAACTGGTAGAACGACTAGGCGTAAAGCTCATTGTGGGTTCTGTCCAAAAGGCCATTGATTCGGGCATGGTGACCGAAGAAAAAGGCTACAATGCCAGTAGAAACAGCCTGCAAACAGCCGTCTTGCTTGATGAACTGGAAAAAGGCCAGTTTGATGCAGCCATGGGAGGCGCACGTCGCGATGAGGAAAAAGCACGTGCCAAGGAGCGTTTTTTCTCGCACAGAGATGAATTTGGGCAATGGGACCCCAAAAACCAACGCCCCGAACTATGGAATATATTTAATGGTAAAAAGCAGTTTGGCGAGCATTTCCGTATTTTTCCTATTAGTAATTGGACAGAATTGGATGTATGGCAATACTTGGCTATGGAGAATGTGCCGTTGCCCGATTTGTACTTGGCCAAAGAGCGGGAATGCTTTGAGCGCAATGGTGTGGTGTTGGCTCACTCCGATTACATCAATATGCGCCCCGAGGAAAAAGAAGCCGTTGCTAAACGTATGATTCGTTTTCGTACCATCGGTGATATGACTTGTACGGGGGCGGTGTACTCCGAAGCAGATACCCTCGAAAAAGTAGTAGCAGAAGTCGCTTCTACACGCGTCACCGAACGAGGCGGCCGCTCAGATGATAAACGCTCTGAAACGGCTATGGAAGACCGCAAAAAACACGGTTATTTCTAGTTCTCTTATTCCTTTTTAATAATAATGATGTTAGATCATAAAGTATGACACAACAAGATATAAAGAAGAAAAAAAATAAAAACACAGAATTGCTGCGTTTTACTACTGCAGGAAGTGTGGACGATGGCAAGAGTACCTTGATTGGACGCTTGTTGTACGATAGCAAAGCGATTTTTCAGGATCAATACGATTTGATCAAAGAAACCAGCGAACGCCGAGGCGAGGAAGGGGTCAATTTGGCCTTATTTACCGATGGGCTCAAGGCCGAACGAGAGCAAGGCATCACTATTGATGTGGCCTATCGTTATTTTTCTACGCCCAAGCGCAAGTTCATCATTGCCGATACCCCTGGCCACGTAGAATATACCCGCAATATGGTGACGGGAGCCTCTACCGCCAACGCTGCTTTGATTCTCATTGACGCTAGAAATGGCGTGGTGGAGCAAACTCGCCGCCACTCTTTTATTGCCTCGCTCCTTCAAATTCCGCATTTGATTGTCTGTATTAATAAAATGGATTTGGTGGATTATTCGGAAGAGGTGTATGAAGAAATCAAGGATAATTTTGGAAAATTTGCTTCTAAGTTGAATATTAGTGATGTAGATTTTATTCCAATTTCGGCTTTGGTGGGCGATAATGTGGTCAATAAGTCCGAAAACATGCCTTGGTATGGCGGCTCTACCTTATTGTATACCTTAGAAAATGTACACATTGCCAGCGATCACAATTTTATTGATTGTCGCTTTCCTGTACAAACGGTTATTCGCCCTCACAAGGATGAATACCACGATTACAGAGGCTATGCAGGCCGTGTAGCAGGTGGTATTCTCAAAAAAGGCGACACAGTAGCCGTACACCCCTCGGGCTTTACCTCCAAAATTGCCAAAATTGATACCTTTGATGGCGAAATTGAACAGGCGTACCCTCCTATGTCGGTCACTTTGCTCTTAGAGGATGATATTGACATTAGCCGTGGGGATATGATTGTGCGTGAAAATAACCAAGCAACCGTAACACAAGACTTGGAAGTAATGGTGTGCTGGTTCAATGGCAAACCCCTGCAAATGCGTGGCAAATATACCGTGCTGCATACCACCAAAGAGGTGCGTTGCATCGTCAAGGATATTCGTTACAAACTCAATATCAATACCCTCAATCGTGACCAAGAGGATAAAAATATTGGTATGAACGATATTGCTCGCATTGTTATTCGTACTACTAAACCTTTATTTGTAGATTCATATCGCAAAAACCGAATCACAGGAGCATTGATCTTTGTAGATGAAGGAACCAACGAGACTGTTGGGGCTGGAATGATTATCTAAGCTGCTGAGAGACTAACCATACACTATTAGAACGCAAAAACCGAGTACTGTCCCGAATGGGTAGCTCGGTTTTGCTATTTTTGGGGGGGAACTGTGGGTGAGTTGGTTATCAACTATGGCAAAGAAAAACGCTCCTTATCCCAAATAAAATTTGACTAATTATTTAAAATACATTAATTTGATGTTAGTTTACTCCATCACATCAATTTACATTTTAAATAAATCATGGTACAATCCTACAAGAAAAAACACGAAGCAGCCGATCAGTACGATACGATTATTATTGGCTCGGGCATAGGGGCACTCACTACAGGCGTGGTATTGGCCAAAGAAGGCCAGAAGGTATTGCTATTAGAACGCCACTATACAGCAGGGGGATTTACACATGTTTTTAAGCGCAAGGGCTATGAGTGGAATGTGGGGGTACATTATATTGGTTCCGTACAGGAAGAGGGAATGATTGTAAGGCGACTTTTTGATTATATTTCAGATGGTACTATCCAATGGTCTGATATGGGTGAGGTGTATGATCGTATTGTGCTGGGCGAAAAAACGTATGACTTTGTAAAAGGGGTGGGCAACTGGACGGATAAGATGATTAGCTACTTTCCTGATGAGGAGGAGGCCATACGAAAATATGTGCGTCTTATATTTGAAGCACGTAAAGCAAGCAGTACGTTTTTCTTAGAAAAGGCATTATCGCCCTTTTGGAGCAAGTTGACAGGTTGGTACTTGCGGCGTAAGTTTCTCAAGTATTCGCGCCAAACTACCCATGAGGTGCTTAGTAGTTTGACCAACAACCAAGAATTGATTCAGGTATTGGCTGGGCAATATGGCGATTATGGCTTGCCGCCCAAACAAAGTAGTTTTGCCATGCACGCCATTCTGGTGCGGCACTATTTTTCTGGGGGTTCCTTTCCTGTTGGTGGTGCTTCTGAATTTGTCAATAATGCGGCGCCTATCATCCACCGACATGGTGGAGCGGTACTCGTTTCGGCAGAAGTGCAGGAAATTGTTATAGAGCAAAATAAGGCTGTGGGGGTAAAAATGAAAGATGGCAAAATATTTAGCGCCAAAAATATTGTGAGTAGTGCGGGGATTATCAATACTTACACGAAATTATTACCACAGGCAACCGTACAAAAATATAAATTGCTCGATTATCTAAAAAAAGTACAACCTTCTATAGCGCATCTTTGTCTCTACACGGGTTTGGACGGCACCCCTGAGGAACTCCAATTGCCAAAAGCCAATTATTGGATTTATCCTGAAGGAAAAACACACGATCAGGGAATGGAGGATTTCCTAAAGGATACCAATGATGATTTTCCGCTAGTGTACATTTCCTTTCCTTCGGCCAAAGACCCCAGCTGGCCCCAGCGTTATCCCGGTAAGAGTACCATAGATATTATTACTTTGGTACCTTATGATTTGTTTGAACAATGGGAAGGTGGTCGCTGGAAAAATCGTGGGGATGATTATGAGGCACTCAAAGAGTCGTTTGCACAACGTTTGCTAGAAGCATTATACAAAAAAGAGCCACAGCTCAAAGGTAAGGTAGACTATTATGAGCTTTCTTCGCCTCTGACGACCAAGCATTTTACCAATTATGTCAAGGGGCAAACCTTTGGGCTAGACCATACCCCACAACGTTTTGAGCAACGGTTTTTACGCACCAACACGCCAATCAAAGGGCTGTATCTAACAGGACAGGATGTAACAACTTGTGGGGTGGGGAGTGCTGCATTGGCAGGGACACTAACTGCTTCTTCGATTTTGGGAAGGAGTTTTGTCAAGAAAATAGTAAGGCTGCTGGTGAAACGATTGTTGAAGAGAAAAAAGTAGGAATGAAACGATTATAGTTTTGTATTGTAAAAAATCATTCGGCTCACCCAAAAACAATAACCAACCACAACTGTTAGACCAACTGTAAAATACTTGTTTAACATTCAAAAATAACCCATTCAGATGCCAAAACTATACGACCTCGAAGCCAATTTACTCAATGGTCAATCACAAAGCATGAAAGAATATGCTGGCAAAACAATTGTGGTAGTCAATACGGCTAGTAAATGTGGCCTGACCCCCCAATACGAAGGCTTGGAAGCCCTTTATCAACAATACAAAGACCAAGGCTTGGTGATTTTGGGCTTTCCCTGCAATCAATTTGGCAATCAGGAGGCCGGCAGTGCAGATGAAATTCAGGAATTTTGTCAACTGAATTATGGGGTTAGTTTTCCGATGTTTGAGAAAATTGAGGTGAATGGAAAGAATGCCCACCCTATCTTTGACTACCTCAAATCCGAACTAAAGGGTTTTCCTACTTCTAGCGTCAAATGGAATTTTACCAAGTTTGTCATTGACAAAAATGGTGTTCCTGTCAAGCGTTTTGCGCCCACTACCAAGCCTCAGAAAATGGAGGCGTATATAAAGGAGATATTGTAGGGACAAGACATGGTATATTGTAGGGACAAGACATGTCTTGTCCCTACAATATATGTGCGTCCAATACCTTTTTTTCCAATTTAGTAGTGGAAAATCCCTCCACAAATGCTAGGCTATGTACCGACCCCCCATTGGCCAATACCACACTGCTCCCCACAATATTCTCGGCGGCCCAATCGCCCCCTTTGACCAAAATATCGGGCTGCAAATGCTTAATTAATTCTAGGGGCGTATCTTGTTCAAACACCACCACCAAATCTATTATCTCTAGGCTTGCCAATACATACAAGCGGCTTTTTTCGTCTTTGATGGGGCGGTGACTGCCTTTGAGGCGTTGCACAGAAGCCGTGCTATTGAGTCCTACTACCAAGTGTTGGCCCAAAGAAGCAGCCTCTGATAGATAGTGAATATGCCCATAGTGCAATAAATCAAAACACCCATTGGTAAATACAGTAGATTCCCCTGCTGTTTTCCAAGTTTGGATGGTGTGTTGAGCTTGATCCCAAGATTGGATTTTATGCGTGATCTGTTGGAAGTTTGGGTTCATAACCTCTATTATAAATTGGCAATACTACGTAGGCTAGTAATCCAAAGAACAAATTGCCAAACAAAGTGATGGTAAAAAACATAATATTGGAGAAAGCAAAAGCATCGGCCTCCGCCACGCCATAAATAACCAATGCCGCTGTTACCGCAATTTGGTAAGTGCCCATACCTCCCGGCGAGGGAATAACCATCCCAAAAGTACCAAAGGTAAAGGCCAATAAAGCCGCCATTGGCGATAGGTTTTCGGTAGGGCCATAAGCAAAAAAGCACAAATACAGCATGAGGTAGTACATGAGCCAAATAATGAGCGTGTGTACCACGAACAAAGCTGGGCGTTTGAGTTTAAACACCGTTTGCAACCCTGCTCCAAAACTCTTAACCAACGCCAATATCTTTTGTGCCAAGGCTGTTTCACGAATGGTTTTCCAACGAGCCACAATAATCACCATAATTCCCAATCCTATTCCTACACCAATCTGAAACAACAACAACCAAGGAATGGTAAAGGAAGCCGCTTCCTCGGCAAGGGGATAGGCACAAACAATTGCTGGCTTGGCCTCCCCAAATAGAAAATCGTACAAATAGGTAAATTGTGTCAAAAAGGTAAGCCCTGTTACTAATAATAACATAAGCACATCAAAGGTACGATCCACCACAATGGTGCCGACCAATTTTTCGAGTGGAATTTTCTCATATTGGGTAACGGTAGCAGGTTTGGCAATTTCTCCAGCACGGGGCAGCGCCAAATTGACCATGTAGCCAATCATGGTGGCAAAAAAGGTGTTGAGGGTTTTGGGCTGATAGCCCAAGGGTTCTATCAATTGGTTCCAGCGCAAGGCTCGACTCAGATTGCTAATCATAAACGCCATTAGAATGACCAACAACCAGAAGGGATTGGTACCTCTGAAGTCGTTTATAATCTTTTGTAATAATGTAGTCGAACAAGCTTGGCCCATATCACACTGACAGCCCAATTCGTAAGCAGCCGCCTGATTGGTATACACAAAGTAGAGGAGCGTTAACCCTACACCTAAAAAAATTAAAAATTTGAGGATAGATTTCAACAGCTAATTTGTTTGTATATGGGTATGCTCAATGCCTTCTTTTTCAAGAATATTCAATCCAACAGAGCAGTATCACCCATAAGCATACTGCTCTGTGTTTTTTGTTATTTTATTATAATTTACAAAGCTGGTAACAACTTGCCCTCACAAGCACCAAATCCAATACGTACACCATTGGCTTCGCCCCAGCCACGCAAAATGACAGTATCGCCATCTTTGATAAATTTGCGCTCGCTCCCATCAGGCATCTGAATAGGCTTGGTGCCTCTCCATGATAATTCTAACATAGAACCATAACTATCAGGCGTAGGGCCAGAGATAGTTCCAGAAGCACACATATCCCCTACATTGACATTGCAACCATTAACCGTATGATGCGCCAATTGCTGCTTCATTGTCCAGTACATGTGCTTAAAATTAGAGTTGCAGACCACGTGTGGTTGGCCACCTTCGGGCTGAATAGCAGCTTGTAATTTTATATCATAATTGTCGTTGCCCTCGTATTTCAAGTAAGGCAATACTGCTGGATCTTGTTCATAGCCTTCTGTTCTGAATGGCTCCAAGGCATCTAAGGTGACAATCCAAGGCGAAATAGTAGAACAAAAGCTCTTGCCCAAGAAAGGCCCCAAAGGCACATATTCCCATTTTTGAATATCACGCGCCGACCAGTCGTTAAACAAGGTCAAGCCAAAAATATAATCCTCTGCTTCAGCCGTGCTAATGGAAGCCCCCATAGCCGTTTCCTTGCCAATCACAAAAGCCATTTCTAATTCAAAATCCAACAATTTGCACGGCCCATACACTGGCGGAGCTTCGGGGTCGGGTCTTTGCTGCCCTTTGGGGCGATGCAATGCTGTACCAGAAACCACAATAGAAGAAGCCCTTCCGTGATAGCCTACAGGAATATGTTTCCAGTTTGGTAATAAAGCATTATCAGGATCACGAAACATAGTGCCGACATTGGTAGCATGTTCTCTACTCGAATAAAAATCGGTATAATCGCCCACTTTTACAGGCATCAACAATGTTACATCTGCTACATTGTACAAAACCTTGGCTAACACTTCCGAATTGCCTGCCAGTGTAGTATTGTCTGCACGAAATAGTTCCGAAATACGTGCTCTTACTGCTCTTGTAGTTGTTTTGCCTAAAGCTATAAAATCATTGAGGTAGTTTTGTTCCAATACGTGCTGATCCATCTCAATAGAGGAGAAATAGCCCTCTTGTGCCAATGCAGCCAAGTCAATAACAGAATCGCCTATAATGGTGGCCACTCTGGGCGTTTTGCCTTCTGGCTGACAAATACCAAAAGGAATATTCTGAATAGGAAAATCACTATCTGCGGAGACCGCAATCCACGAACGCAAAGTTGGATCATTTACAGGTAACATAACTAGGTGTTTTTGTTGTGAGAAGGCTGCCTATTGCAAACTTCAATAATTAACATTGTCCAATCAACTTATAGGGTATCATCGTCTAAAACATCTCCTTGATCTTTTGCTTGTCGATTTATAAGAACGCCAATTTTGTTGTAATACAAGAGCAAGGCTAAAGCTAAAAATAAACCTCCTTTGAAGCAAATCCAACCCAAGTGCATTCCTACATTGGGCTGACCAAAAACATAGTTCACGGCAACAATACCACCCAAAAGTACAATATATTTTAGGATTCGTCCCAATGGTAACGGAGGCAATTTTAGAATGTAGGTGGTTAATATAATAGACAAGACCATCATCAAGAAATAGGAGGCTAATGTGGTATAAGCAGCCGCTTTGTAATCATATAAGGGAATAAAATAAGCATTGAGCAAGATATTGACCACCCCACTCAACAAGATTATTGCAGCCAAATAGCCATTTTTCTTTACAAAATAAATCCCTCTATTCGCAAAATTACTAATGCCATAAAATACATAAGCCCCTACAATAACAGGTGCAATCGGCAATGCCTCTAAGAAAACTTGATTGGAAGAAAGCAGCGTACCTGCATCAATAGCAAAAAGAATCAAAAAACACCCACCCAATACCAACAGCTTGGTCATACTATCCACTTGCTGCCAAACACTGCGGTATTCTTTATTATTCATATACCTATAATAACTCGGATTGGCACCATCTACCAAAGCCGCCCCCAAACCCATATAAATCATCCCAATCTTGTAGGCAAAGGCATATTGCCCCGCTTGAGCATGGCCAATAGATTGGTCAATATACCACTGATCAAAGGAGGTGAGAATGTAATTGCTCAAGGCAAAGGGTATCAGTGGAATGGAGAACGAAAGGGCATATCGGATATGCGCCCACCGCATATTCTTGAAAGACAAGTGCTTGTAAATAACAGAAAAAGCATAACTCGCCATCAAGAATGTCCCTATACACTCCCCTATAATCTTGCCCATATAGGTATAACTCTCCTCGGCTCCATCCAACCAATAGGTCTGCCCTGTCAGCCAAATTAAGCCTGTTACGGTCAATCCAAATTTGCCGTATTGCCAAAGCACTTGTACGGTGCTTTGACGCTTGCTTTGCTTGGTCGCAACCATCAATTGACCAAAAATAGCCATAATCACCACCAAGTAAGCGGTGAGCAACAACCACTTTATCAAATGAGGGGGCAAATTGAGCAAGTATGCCACTTGTGCCTCAAACAGCCACATCAAGCCGCCCAATACCACAAAACTAAAAGTTACACCAATAACAATCGTCCCCAAAAAGTCCTGAAAATCAGTTTTGTCCTCCTCAAAGTAATACCTTGATACCGCCCAGTGCAAATTGAGGGTTACTAATACCGAAATCATCAATAAATAAGAAGTAAACACATTGACAATGCCATATTCATCGGCTGTAAGATAAGCCGTAAAAACAGGCAGGGAAACCAAGCCCAATAAATGTACCAGCAGTGTCCCCGAAAAATAGGTGCTGGCATGTTTAAAGGTATCAAAAAAAGAAAATTGTTGTAGGCGTTCAATTAGACGGCGAAACCACATCATATTATCAGGCTCAATATATAACTAAATCAAAACCAGAGTTGGTTTGGAGAAGCAAGGTAGGGATAATTTTGTTGGATTGGGTGTAGGGAGCTTGTTAAGGTATTGTCAAAGCAAAAGAATTGTAGACTATTCACCACCAATAAACCGCACATTTTGCCTATTTCTTGCGTTTTTAATAATAACAATGCTCAATCATTCTAAAAATAGTAATCATACCATGAAACAAGGAATGCTCATTATTACCCTCATACTCTGGTGGACTAGCTTGACTCAAGCCCAATTACAACAACAACTGGGTTTTGACCTCGGCATTGGCTTTCATAATATACAACACCATACCACTGCTAATATTAGTTTTGAAAAACAGCCTGACTTGACCATAGGGGCAGTGGGCGCACTCAAGTATGATTTGATTATTGCCCAACACCTGCATATTGGGCTAGGCTTGGGCTTGGAGGGTACCCAATCTACTAAAGAAGAAATCAACACCACCAATTTATTATTGCCCATCGAAATAGGGTATAGAAGTCCTGCCGTGGGAGTGGTCTACTTCACGGGTGATTTGTTTTTTATGCCAATGGCTACCGTCTGGAAAGCCAAACCCACTTATTACCCCAATGCACAGGGCACAGGCCAAGATAAACAAGACTTGTTTTTGGAGTACGACACGTTTAGTTTTTACACGGGAGCCAAGTTTGGTATTGCCTGTCCCATATCCAAAGTGTTGGAAATGCAGTTCAATTTGGTAGGGCGAGTGAATTTATGGCCCAAAACTACGGATAGTGCTGAACTGCATAGAGATTGGGGGCTGCTGCTGAATGCAGGATTGAGATGGACGTTGTAGTAGGCTAAGAGAGGAAAATACAGGCGTTAAGGGCTTTTTTTGGATTTAATCTACTAGCTTTGTAGCTAACTTTTTTGCGTTTTTTTCGTTGAAATAATTATTGCCAACAAGCCCCTTTATGGAACGCACAGCCTATCACGAACACTTCAAAAATATTATAGCTGGTCTCAACCCTGCTCAACGACAAGCGGTAGAGCAAACGGAAGGGCCTGTAATGGCTATTGCTGGTCCCGGCACAGGCAAAACCCACATTCTCACCGCTCGTATTGGCCAAATACTGCTCCACACCGATGCCCAAGCTCACAATATTCTCTGCCTGACCTTCACAGATGCAGCCGTGAATGCCATGCGCCAACGGCTCTTATCGTTTATTGGCCCCGAGGCACATCGGGTACATTTGTATACCTTTCATTCCTTTTGTAATAAAATTATTCAAGAAAACTTGGAGGTGTTTGGGCAGTATGATTTGGAGCCGCTTTCTGACTTGGAACGCATTGAGGTTATTAGGGGGTTGATGGATAATTTGGACATGGAACACCCCTTGCGATGGGGCAAAACGGATCCTTATTATTACGAACAGCATTTGGCCAGTCTTTTTCAGACCATGAAAGCCGAACGTTGGTCGGTCGAGTACTTGTTGGCACATATTGAGGCGTACATAGAGTTGTTGCCAGAGCAGCCCGAATATCGATACAAGCGCAGTGTTGGAGAATATAAAAAAGGCGAATTGAAGCAGGCGCGCTATCAGAAAACGCTCAAAAAGATGGAACAGCTCAAAGCTGGTATTCTATTGTTTGCCGATTATCAGGATAGTTTGGAAATGCGCCAACGCTACGATTATGAAGATATGATTCTCTGGGTTTTGGAGGCTTTTGAGCAAGAGGATTTTTTGTTGAATAGTTATCAAGAGCAATATTTGTATATCTTGGTGGATGAATTTCAGGACACCAATGGCGCTCAAAGTGCTGTTGTGGAGCAGTTGGTTGCCTATTGGAAGGAGCGTCCCAATTTGTTTATTGTGGGCGATGATGACCAATCTATTTATGAGTTTCAGGGCGCACGCATGAAAAACATGACGGACTTTTATGAGCAGTATGCTGATAATTTGCTGTTGGTTGTTCTCAAAGAAAACTATCGCTCCTCTCAATATATCCTAGAAGCGGCCCGCCATGCTATTGAGCACAATGATTTGCGTATAATCAATCAACTGGAGGCATTGGGACTCAACAAGCAATTGATTGGAGCCAATCCTGATTATGCGCCATTGGATATTCCTGTACAAATTATTGCTTATCCCAATCAGTTGCAAGAAGAAATTGCCTTGGTGCAACGATTAGAAGCACTTCAAAGCGAGGGGGTGGCTTGGTCAGATATGGCCGTACTTTATGCCAAGCATAAGCAAGCCGAAACCCTCATTGATTTGCTAGAAAAACGAGGCATTCCCTATCAATCCAAGCGCAAAATCAATATTCTGGAGTTGCCTTTATTGTACAATTTCAGAAAGCTGCTGGCCTATATTGCTCAAGAATATCAAAAGCCCTTTAGCAATGAAGAGGTGTTTTTTGAGTTTTTGTATTATAACTTTGTTGGAATTTCTGCTCAAGATGCCTCCTTGCTTACGGCCTATATGGCCCGCCAAACCAAAGCCGCCTACCTCAAAAGAGCTTATGAGGAGGTGCCTCTATGGCGAGAAACCTTGCGAAACCGAGCTTTGTTAGAAGCGTTGGGCTTGGAAAACCCTGATCGGGTGACGGATTTTGTGCAGTTCTTGGATGAAAGCATCCACCAATACAAAGACTTGAGCTTGCCGAGATTATTAGAGTTTATTATTAATAAAAGTGGGCTTATTGGTTATGTCACACAGCATGAACAAAAATTGTGGCTGACACAGGTAGTGGGGACGCTGTTTGAATTTACCAAACGAGAAAGTGCCAAAAATCACCGCCTAGATTTGGGCGGCTTATTGACATTGCTTGACCAGATGCAAGATAATAATTTGGGGATGGGGGTTTTTCAGGTGCAGCAGGCCAACAATGGGGTGCAATTAATCACAGCACACTCCGCCAAGGGCTTGGAGTTTGAGTATGTGTTTATCATCAATGCTGTCAAGGATTTTTGGGAGCCTAGCAACAAATCAGGAAGGCAATTTACCCTGCCTGATACCCTCTTGCTCTCCAATGAGACAGATGCACTAGAAGCTGCTAGACGTTTGTTTTATGTAGCAATGACCCGCGCCAAGAAACAATTACAAATTTCGTATTATCAATATAATAACAAGCAAAAGACCCAAACAAGGGCAGTTTTTGTAGATGAATTGGTTCAACGACAAGGTTTGGGAATAGAACTAGAAGAGCGAGAAGCCACAGAGGCAGCTAAATGGCAATTGTTGTTGTTGACAGAGCAAGCCGAAAAACCACAAATTCGTTTGTTGGATAATGCAACGCTTCATTATTTGCTAGATGGTTTTAGACTCAGTATTTCTGCGCTCAATAGTTATTTGCAATGTCCGCTTAGTTTTTATTATGAATATGTATTGCGTATTCCTACTGTTTCGAGTCCAGAAGCTGCTTATGGTACAGCTATTCACAATGCGCTGCATCGTTTGTTTATTGCTGCCATGAAAACTGCCCCCATAGAACTGCCTCCTGTTGAACATTTTTTGAATTTGTTTCGGTACGAGTTGGCCAAGCAACGTTATTTTTTGACAAAAAAAGTATTTGAAGAGCGGCTAGAATTGGGAAATAGACATTTACCTATTTATTATAAGGCTCGTAAACATAGTTGGGTACAACAATTGCGGCATTCTACTGTGTGGACAGAACGCCCCTTTAGAAATGTAGAAATCGAGGGTGTTCCCATTACTGGTACCATTGATAAATTGGTTTTTCAGGCCATTGATGGTAGCCAGTCCTTGCATTTGATTGATTACAAAACAGGGAAACTAAAAGAAAATCGTTTGCAAGGGCCTAGCAAAAGCCAAGAGTATGGGGGCAATTATTGGCGACAGTTATTGTTTTACAAAATACTAGTAGAACAGGCCAATGTTATGCCTTATGAGGTTCGAGCGGCTACCATTGACTATTTAACGCCTACAGAGGAAGGTCTTTTTCCCAGTCGTTCGGTGCAGTTTGATACAGAAGAAGTGGCTTTAGTAAAAGAAATGCTTCAATTGGTTTATGAAAAAATCATGCAACATCAATTTTCAGAGGGTTGTGGAGAACGCTCTTGCAAATGGTGCAATTTTGCCCAGCGCAATAGCATTCCTGCCAGCTTTTCTAATCCAGCATTAGAGCAGTTGGATGATGCCAATTAGGCATACAGGATTTTGCTATATTTAAAAGGTTTTGATGTAATGATTTTAGAGAAATGTTATTTTTATAATTTTAATTATAAATTATTTATTTTGAATAAACTTTTTGTTGAATAAAGATATATTAATTTGTTTGTCTTAGGGCAGGGGGGCAATAGTAAGAAAATAGGTTTATAATTGTTTTTTTTACAAAAAATAAGTTTCTTTACGTTGGTTTACCTATAATTGAATATTAAGGTATTCAATTATTCTACAAAGGAACGTATAGCCATTAATAACTTTTTTGACAGTATGTCAATACTAATATTTCTAAGGTAAAACTATGCCCCAATTGGTTGTCCTCCTATATTGTTACTTTCATTTCCCCTAAAATTATACTTATTGTGAAAATTTTACTTTTACTTTCAATGTTGCTTCTGTTGCCAATTTTATCACAGGCACAAGCTACGCAAATTATTTATGGTGAAGTCACTGACAACTTAACGGACAAGCCCATTAAGAATGTTGCTGTGGAGCTGCTCAACTATGTTCCGTTGAAGGTTGCTATTACGGATGAGAATGGAAAATTTGTATTAGAAGATGTTCCTATTGGAAAACATCGACTACTAGCCACCCATGAGAATTATGATATTGTGGTTATTCCTGACGTTTCTGTTACTTCGGGTAAGCAAGTTAATCTCAATATTAGTTTAGAAGAGTTAGTAGTTAACATTCGAGAGATAGTTGTAGAAACCTCTACCAAAAAAACCACCCGTGACCAGCCCAACAACAGTATGGCACTCATTGGCATTCGTTCGTTTAATATTGAGGATGTTCGCCGTTACTCAGGAGCAAGGAATGATCCCTCTCGTTTGGCCGCCAACTTTGCAGGGGTACATATTGGTAATGATATTGAAAATGGTATTATTGTGCGTGGCAATTCCCACCTTAATGTACTGTGGCAACTGGAAGGAATGCCTATTCCTACTCCCAATCACTTTGCTCTAGCAGGCTACCTCAGTAGTTTGTGGCCCATGCTTAATACCAACTTAATGAAAAACTCTGACTTTCTAAATGGTGTATTTCCTGCTCAATATGGCAATGTTACAGGGGGGGTATTTGATGTAGGTTTGCGTTCTGGCAACCAAAATATTTATGAGGGAATGATTCAGGTGGGGTATACAGGAGCTGAAGCAGGTTTTGAGGGGCCTATTTCTAAAAAAAATGGTTCTTCTTTTGCTATTGCGTATCGTTACAGTATATATGATTTATTGCGTTTGGCTGGTCTTAATCTTGGTTCGGGATTAACACCAAATAATCAAGATATTTCATTTAAGATTGATTTTGGAAAAAGCAAACTAGGAAATTTTTCCATTTTTGGTTTAGGAGGACTAGGACGATTTAATCTGGGAGCTGGAGATTTAGACTCTAGTGATGTTGCCAATAGATTTGCTAGAGATATTCTTGTAGAAAAACAACTGGGCATAATAGGTGTAAAATATCAACGTTTTCTCACTGCTGAGAAAAAATCTTATTGGCAAAGTACTCTTGGAATGTCTTACGACAAAGAGCTTTATATTGAGGATACCCTCAATTCTTCTGGTAATCGTGATATTGTATTGAACAATACCAATGAAAATATTAGTGTAACCCTCAACTCCTTCTTTAATTTTGCATTAAATTATAATCATACAATTAGAGCGGGTATTGTAGAAACGTTTTACAACATCAATTCTTTTTATGAAGATCGATTATTTAATGAAGGAGCTAGAGATTATAAGGGCAATACGCTCTCCTCACAAATCTACGCACAATACTTAGTCCGTCTTGGAAAAAAGTGGCGTATAAATGCTGGTGTAAATGTACAACATCTTTCACTAAACAATACCATTGGAGTGGGCCCTCGCTTGGCTGTCACTTGGCAACCATTCAGTTCTCATAAATTTAGTTTTGGTTATGGTTGGCACCATCAAATGCAACCTTTGTTGGTGTATTTTAACAACAAAGAAGATCAAGATGGTAATTTATTACCTGTTAACCAGAACTTAGGTCTCACGCATTGCCACCATATTGTTGGAGCTTACGATTGGGCTATATTAGATAACTGGCGTTTAAAAGCTGAAGGTTATTATCAATTGTATACGAATGTACCCATTACAACCTACTCCAGTGCTTTTAGTGGAATCAATATGGGCCAAGAATTTGAGTTACTAACCTTAACAGATTTAGTTAATGAAGGCTTTGGGCGCAACTTTGGCGCAGAATTGACTATCGAAAAATTCTTTAGTAAGGATTATTATGGCTTACTAACGGCTAGTTTTACAGATTCCAAATACCAAGGTAGTGATGGTATATGGAGATATACGCCATACAATCATAGTCTTGTAATTAACTTTTTGGCGGGTAAAGTCTTTAAAATTGGCCCTAAACGAGCCAATTCATTTACTATAGATATTAATTTTGTTTATGCCTCCCCGAATCGTTTCACTCCAATTGATTTAGCGCAATCAAGAATACGTGGTTATGAAGTTAGGCAATGGGATAGAGCCTATGAAACCTTAGGGAGCGACTACTTACGAGCTGATGTGAAATTTGGATTTAATTTTAATAATGGTAGACGAAACATTTCTCACCGCATTTTCTTAGACTTAATCAATGTTACGAATAACCGAAATGTGTTTTTACGTCAATATAATGCAACAACACAAAATATAGAAACTGCTGAACAATTGCGATTCTTCCCTGATTTGACTTATCGTTTAACATTCGGATTTAAAAATAAAAATTAAATAAATAAAATATTATTTTAAGTCATTTTTTTAGGCACAAAGTTGGATAGCTTTCTGTATAAATACATATTAGTAACAAGCCCGAATGTTCATTGAACGTTCGGGCTTGTTTTGGTTTAGCGAACTTTCTACACTATTGTTAGAAATAAGTAGTCTTAAACTATAAACTACACAATATGATTACTCAACCTTTTAGACAGGAGGTTGTTAAATAATGACAAGGTATTTCATATTATTAATATCAAATGCAGGCACAAACCAATTTGATGATATATTTCTGCCTATATTAATATACATTGGTAAAAATTGGACTTTTTGATGTCGTTTTTTGCAATAAAATCAACATTTGTTGTTCTTATTTATTTTATTTTCCTTAAATTAAGAGTGTTAAAATTACATTACGCATATTTTTGATAGAAAGTTACACGTAATGTTCTGCTCTAAACAGAAATGTTATACAATACTTTTTTTAAAAATATGCTTCATTTAAGAAAGATTTAACTAAAAATTACTATATTTAGAATAGGCGAAAACTCTCCCATCCCTTTTAATTCAATTTTTTTCCCAAAAAATCTTCCCGTTTATGTCTTCATCTCTACTCCAAGATGCAAAGCTTCAAGAGCGCACATCTAATTTTATCCTACAAGCTATTTTATTAATTTTTATTTTTACTATTTGTTCAGGTAGTTTATTTTCAGAAGTACCTGCATGGATGTTGTTATCCCAAGGTGTCCATTATGGCTTAATTGCGCTTGCCGATATTTATGAAGATGATTATCCAGAAAGCAACAAGAAAAATTGGGCTTATCTTTTATTGGGTCTTTTGTTTGTATGGTCAATTATTGTAGGGCTATTTGAAAACCCATATATTCGTTTACATGCTGCTATCATTTTGATGGGAAACTTGTTTGGAGGTAAGGTAGATACAACTTCATGGAAAATTGTCTTTGTAGTCTATATGAGTACTATCATTAGCTATGAAATTATCTACGCCGAGTTATTAATGTATGGTTCGTCTGCCCTCCTTTATGGTTTATTTGCCACATGTATCATTTGTTTGTGCGAACGTCTTTCAGAAAGAAATCAAACTGCTTGGGTTATTCATTCTTTTATATTCTTTACTTGGGCTTTATTTCAAGGAGCTTATTTTCAAGAAGGTGTCATCTTCTTAGTAGGCGGATTGGGATATGAAGTTGTTAAAATAACTTTTAAGTTATTGGCTAACACCAACAAATCAACACAGAAGTTATTCTTTTCATAAAGAACAGCACTTTCGTTTCTGTTCAAAAAAACACCCTACTTAGATAGCATCTAAGTAGGGTGTTTTTTTTAGTAGCATAGAACTAGGCTAAGTCTTATTCATGCTGCGTTAAGAACTCACCGAAGCCTTATCTACTTTGAAGGGTTGGCGTGGCTGCCATTCTTCTTTAGGATTTAAATTGTCAAAAACTACCTGTATAAATTTACTTGAAATGGTATTTCGATGTTTGAAAAAGCACAACAAGTCTTGCGATACCGCCCCAACAGAGCTTTTGATTTCGAGTGCGGTACGAGCAAAATCAATGCGTTCTGATTGGGATTCAATGCCCAAATTGACCAAATCATACAAAATATTGAGATAGACTTGGTGCTCACGGTTATAGCTGGCATCCACTCCCAAAAAGTGGGCATCCATTTCATGGCCATTAAAAATAGCTGTATAAAAAGCCACTAATTCATCTTCAATATAATAAGCGGTTAGGCGATAATTGTCGCCAAGGTGTTCTTTGAGTATGGTGAAATACTGAGGATGCAGCAAAAAGGCATTAAATCCAGCATTGTCTGCAATAGATTTGTACAGGGTGTAAATTCTTTCCTCGTTTTCCTTAATCTCCTCCAACGACAAAATTTTCTTAACAATCGCCTTACCTTTTTTGCGGGCGCGCTTGGCACGAACACGATACTTGGAACTCATATCACCCAAATAATCCTCAAAGGTAGCCCAATGGGGACGAATATCCATAGACATACTGGGCTGCATCAAAAATGGGTGATAAGTATGTTTTTGCAAGGCTGGTTTGAGGGTGGTGCAGTTTTCTACAGGATAATCCTTGATTAAGTGTACACTAATTTTAGTTCCTTCCTTGTCCAATTGGTGTTGAATAAACTCCAAACTATTTCTCAAAATAACGGCACGTTCTTGCTCGTCAATAGAAGGGTGAAAATAGGAACCATATTCGCCTGTTAGGAGCAAATTGCCCGAAATCAACAAATTGAACTCTGCTCGCTTGAGAAACCAACGCTTTATGGCATTGCTAAAAGCCTTGATAATGCAGTTTTGCCTGTTCGATTCCGCTTCCTCCTCTTTGTTTTGTTGCAAACTCTCTTCTACATTCAACTGAAAAATCTGCTGATACAATACCGCTACGGCATCCTCTTCTTTGTACACAACCGCATATTTAAAGCTCATTTCGGCAGGTGGGTGCTGCTCCAAGGCATTGAGATATTCGTATTGCAGAAACAAATTATCTTTGGGAGCTGCAACAGACCAACTTTCTGCCAATTCGCTAATGCTTTTGGAAAGCTTGATACGATAAGTGGTATTGGTCAGTGGAACTGCTGTAGTTGAGTGGATAGAAAGTGCTTGTTTGGAAGTTTTTGGAGTAAACATAGAGAGAAAACTTGGAGCAGTGAATAGAAATGTAAAATATCTAAAACTTTGTGTGAAAAGTTATACAGTAAACAGTTGCTGATTAAAAAAAGGTTGTGAATTGGCACTTATTTTTTAATTTTTCAGAATTCCAATTAAACCTTTTGAAGCAACTACAGTCTATGAACTAACAATCGCCTTTTTATAGTAAAATCGTTAAAGTTATATTTTATATACTATAGCAATTTTGGTACTAAAATAGTAAGTCTCTTGTCAAAACATACAGAACACAACAAAGATACAGAAAAAAAAATCCTTTCACAGTTAAGAAAACCTCAAAGCTTTGAACAAGGGTTTAGTGCATTGGTACAAACGTATCAAGAACGGCTGTATTGGCATATTCGCTCTATTGTAGGAGAACACCATGAGGCAGACGAAGTATTGCAAAATACATTTATCAAAATATACAAGGGTTTTAAAAATTTTAGAGGCGATGCCGCACTGTATACTTGGATGCACCGAATTGCAACCAATGAAAGCTTGACACATCTAAAGAAACAACAACGCCAAGCAACGATAGCGCTGGATGAAAGCCCTTCGGGGGCTTGGGCCAACCAAGGCAGTGCCGATAGTTTGGACGGGGATCAGATTACTCGTTTGTTGCAACAGGCACTCAGCTTATTGCCCGAAAAACAGCAGCAGGTTTTTTTGTGGCGTTACTATGAAGATTTAAGTTACCAAGAAATATCCAAACGTTCGGGTACTTCTGTGGGTGGTCTCAAAGCTTCTTATCATCATGCTGTAAAAAAAATAGAGGCGTTTGTGCTACAATATATTGACCAATAGTTATGAGAGAAAAAGATAATCAAGAAGAATTTAAAAACTTAGCTCCTAAATTGAAGCATTTGTTAGATCAAGAACAACAACGGGCTGATTTGCCCAAGGATTATTTCCAAAATTTTGAGGCGAGATTGCAACAGCGTATCGCTACAGAGCAAAGTTTGGAACCGGCTGTACCTAAGCGTCGCTGGAGCAACTGGTGGCAATTGGTCTGGAAGCCCTTGACGGCTCTGGCTGTTCCTGCCTTATTGTTGCTTTTTTGGTTCAAGCCTGCACCACAACCCGACATGCCTGTACAGTCCAATTTTTTGGCATTATCTACACAAGAAATTGACCAGTATATTGTCCAAAATTTGGAAGAGTTTAGCATAGGAGATTTGACCACTATGGCAGAAACAGAGGTGCTGGACAATTGGCAAGAGGGAATCTTGGCAGAAGCTACGCAAGAGCCAGAACCTATCCAAGCATTGCCCTCTACGCTTAACAACCCAACCAAGCAGGAGAGCAGCTTCGATAAAGCATTGGAGGCTACACAAAATGAAGATTTACTGGACGAATTGACTACAGAAGATTTAAACTTTGAGGAAGATTGGTTTTAAAAAAATAAAATATTCGAACAAAAATACTGTTACAGATGACCTTACGAATGATTGTGTTTAGCTTGCTCTTTATTAGCTTTAGCTTTTCGAGCATGGCGCAACGAGGTGCCGCTAAACGAGAACGTATACAAGCCTTAAAAGTGGCTTTTATTACCGAAGAATTGCAACTGACTAGCGAGCAGGCCAAGGTTTTTTGGCCTGTTTATGACCAATTAGAAGAAGAATTGAGCGCATTGCGCCGTCAATCCAATAGGCAGCCAGATTTGAGTGCGGCCTCTGATAAAGAAATAGAGAATTGGGTACTCAACAAACTAGATTTGGAAGCACAGCAAGCTGCATTAAAAAAAACGTATATAGGACGTTTTAAAGAAATCATTACTTGGCAGCAAATTGCAACCTTGCTACAGGTGGAAAAACGTTTCAAAAAAGAATTATTGCAACGCATCCAAGAGCGGCGTGGAGCAAGCAGGGGACGCTAATATGCAGTGTCTTTGATTCAAAAAAAGTGTACACACTGATAATTAAATCAATGTGTACACTTGTATGCTTGATAAAGTTATATTATAATAACCTCCTTGCTTAGTCTACAATCATTTTTTTGCGTGCTAAGGAACGACCATCTACTACTACAGCATAAATGTACGCACCTGTTGTCAATCGGCTAGTATTGATTTTTACTGTACCTTGTCCAGCAGGGATTTCCTGATTGCTCAACTCTTTTCCATTCAAATCAAATACAACCAATCGTGCATTGTTCATTTCTGCTGGAATGGTGTAATCAATAGTAGTGCTTCCAGTAGAAGGATTGGGGCGGTTTTGGCTCAATTGGATATTGCTAGGATTGATTAAGGTACTAGCAGA
>CAYULH010000014.1:0-15137 GCA_964445645.1 uncultured Aureispira sp.
TTTAGCCCGTTTACTCTTTTAAGACTACTTAAGTAGTTTTGACTACTTGTGTAGCGTCCAACATCTCATTTCTAACAGCGACCTGCCGCAAAACATTTTGCGCTACTTTCTCAAAAGCTGCTTTGGCAATGGGTTCCTCGCCTTCTGCTACGGGAATACCCTTGTCTCCTCCTTCTCGAATGCCCTGTACAATCGGAATTTGTCCCAACAGCATAGTATTGGCCTCTTTGGCCAATCGTTTGCCTGCGCCTTCACCAAAGATGTAATATTTATTATCGGGCAGTTCCTTGGGGGTAAACCAAGCCATGTTTTCTACAATACCCAAGATAGGCACATTGATGTTCTCTAGGCGATACATGTTCATTCCTTTTAGTGCATCTACATAGGCCACTTCTTGGGGCGTTGTTACCATCACAATCCCCGTCACAGGAACCGTTTGAACCAAGGTTAGGTGAATATCTCCTGTTCCGGGAGGCAAGTCGATGACCAAATAATCTAAGGCTGGCCACAGGCATTCATGAAAAAACTGCTTTACAATACCGCCTAGACGTGGGCCACGCAATACTACGGCTTGCTGGGGTTCGATCATATAGCCAATAGAAATCGTAGGTACGCCAAATTTTTCGATAGGGAGCATTTTGGGTTTGCCATGAATGTCTCTGATTCTAGGGCGTTCGCCTTGCATTCCGAGCATAGTGGGAATAGATGGGCCATAGAGGTCTACATCCATCAAGCCCACTTTGGCCCCCATATTTTTTAGGCTCAAGGCCAAATTGACGGCTACGGTAGATTTGCCAACCCCTCCTTTGCCCGATGCTACGGCAATGATATTTTTGATATGCGGTACAGGGCTTTTGGGGCCTTGGTTGGCCTTTGAATTTGCTTGGGCATGTACATGCACCTCTGCTTCTGGATACACCGCATTGACCGCCCCAATACAGGCAAATGTCAATTGGTTCTTGACCGGTGATTTGACCGAGGGTACAATTAGTGTAAAGGTTACATCATTGCCCGATACTTGTAAATTTTCTACCATTCTCACACTGATAATATCCTGTCCTGTTTCGGGGTCTTTGACGGTTCTCAGTGCCTCTACAATTTGTTGTTTGTCTATAGCCATTAATAAAAAATAAAACTGATTGTTAGGAATAAGAGTTTGAACATTTTGCTCTCTTATTACTACAAAGATACAAATTTAAAGTTGCAATAAAGGGTCTTTGTTTAGAACTTGTCTAAGGTAATGTTAAGATGCTTGTAAAATAATAATGGTTATCCCTCTAAATTAACTTACCTTTGTAGCCTTCCTTTGGCTGTAGTGGATTCTATCCTATTTGATACAGTGTATCAAATAGGATAGATTACTTCGCAAGTCTTGGAGTAGAGGCTGTATGCCATACAGTCCAACCCACCAACATGTAACTAATAGATTTACAACTTGTATGAAATTTTCCGATTATCAATTGTCTCCTGATTTAAAAAACAACCTAAATCGTTTAGGTTTTAAGCGTCCTACTGACATCCAATTTAAGGCTATTCCGTATGTGATGAAAGGCGAAGATGTGTTGGCCGTGGCCCATACGGGAACAGGAAAAACGGCTGCGTATGGCGTGCCTGTTATCAATCAATTGCAACAGCTAAAAGGTAAAGCAAGGCGCAAAGATGGATTGCGTGCATTGGTGGTGGTGCCCACACATGAATTGGCCGTGCAGGTAAATGAAGTATTGCAACAATTGGCACAAAACACGGGCGTTAAGAGTATGTGTATTTATGGAGGGGTGGATCAGGATCCGCAGATAGCTCAATTGCAAAAAGGCACGGATATTTTGGTGGCGACTCCTGGGCGTTTGTTTGACTTGCGTAGTCAGGGCTACATTGATTTGCATCGGGTCAAAATTCTAGTTTTGGACGAAGCGGACCAGATGCTTGCCAAGGGTTTTTTGACGGATATTCGAGGCATTTTGACTTATTTGCCCAAACGCCGCCAAACCTTGTTTTTTTCGGCTACTATTGATAAAGACATCAAAAAATTGGCTTACACACTGATCAATACCAATGCTATTCGCATCCAAATTGCACCCGATAATCCTGTGGCTCGCAATGTTTTTCACAAGGTGGGTTTTATAGAAATGGATGATAAACGCTACTTCTTGGAGCGGTTGTATAGAGAACAAAAAGGAGCCAAGATTTTAGCTTTTGTGCGTACTAAGGTGCGTGCAGAACGTGTCAAAAAAGCAATGGAACGGGTTGATATTGACTGCATAACCTTGCATGGTGACAAGTCCCAAAAACAACGCAATGAAGCCTTGGAGGAGTTTAAAACGGGCGCAATTAGATTGCTTATTGCAACCGATTTGAGTGCGCGTGGGGTGGATATTCCTCATGTAGAGTATGTGGTCAATTATGATTTGCCCGAACAGGCCGAAAATTATGTGCATAGAATTGGCCGTACAGGGCGTGGGGGCAACAAGGGAAATGCAATTTCTTTTTGCAGTGAGCAGGAACGGGATTTGCTGGGTGAAATTGAGTTTTATTTGGGTGCTTCTATTGAGGTCTTGAATATTGATAAGGGGAACTACCAAGACACCTTGGATTTTACCAAAGATACAAAGGGGATGGATTGGAAAAGTTTGATTGAAGAGGACTTGAAAAAAATTGAGGAAGCCGAACGTTATCACAAAAAACAAAAAGGTAAGAAAACAAAGAAGCGTCGTTAAGGGAAAACACAGCGTTCGTTATTTTTTCTTTTTGGCCTGTGCTTTGTCGTATTCGTGAAACATTTCTTTGCGCCCAAAGTCCTTACAAATCGGGCATTCGTAAGGGTTGTGTCCTCGTGCTGGGCAGTATTCTCGCCCAAAAAAGATAATTTGCAAATGCAGTTTGTTCCACGATGCTCTTGGAAATAGGCGTTTGAGGTCTTTTTCGGTACGAACTACATTCTTGCCTGTGCTTAATTTCCAACGCCATGCCAAACGGTGAATGTGGGTATCTACTGGAAAGGCTGGCACACCAAAGGCTTGTGATACCACTACAGAGGCCGTTTTATGTCCCACCCCTGGTAATGCCTCTAGGGCTTCCATATCATTGGGAACCTCGCCTTCATACTTATCAATTAGAATTTGAGAGAGCTTGGAAATGGCCTTGGATTTGCTCCCTGATAAGCCACAGGGTCGAACAATTTGTTGGATTTTCTCCACAGGCACTTGTGCCATGGTATAAGGGTCGTTGGCAAGGGCAAATAAATGTGGGGTTACTTTGTTGACCCGTTCATCCGTGCATTGGGCAGAGAGCAACACTGCTATGAGCAAATTGTAAGGCGTGGTGTGGTCCAAAGGCACTGGTGTTTCGGGATACAATGCCTCTAAACGATGGTGAATTTCCTGTACAATTTCAGCCTTTTTCATAGCAATTTATTGGTCTTTTTTGTAGGACAAAAGTGTGCAGGGTGCTTTTTGTAGTGCTGTGTTGCATGCAACACAGCACTACAAAAAAATCAATTACCAAAACTTTACTTTTGTTCTGTACATAGTTTATTGTTGAACAATGCGCCCCTCTATAGTGGCGTTGATAGGAGCTTCATTTTTCTTGATGTATTCCAACATGGCATCTCTAATAAGCACGCCTGTTTTTATTTTTTCTTTGTCTACAAAAAAAGAACACTGATCACCTCCTTTTGCCAAATAGTCATTGGTAGCTACATAATATTCTTTGTCTGCTTCTATTTTTTCGCTATTGATAAGGCATTGGGTTGCCTTGCCTTGCTCTATCATTAGGCGCACAGCACCACTCACAGGCCAGCCGCCTTTTGTTGCTATATGATTGAATAAAGCATCCAGCTCGCTGCCTTTCATCTTTACCAATACAATATAATTATCAAAAGGCATCAACTCATAAATTTTGCCTTTGGGCAAATCGCCTTTGGGCAAGGATGGAATTCTCAACCCGCCATAATTGAGCACTGTAAAATCTACTCGTTGCTTGGAGTACTGTTCTGCTTGTGCTTGAACTACATCTGCTGCCCAATTTCCTAACGTAGATTCGGGTTGTGCCTTGGTCAAAGTGACTGCAACCGTTCCGATTGGCGCATTCATTTCTTCTGCCAATTGCTCTTTGTAAGGAGCAATAAAAGCTACAATAGAACTGTCCTGCTCTGCCACTTCTGTAATCCCTTGGTTGTTGGAAGTTGTTTTGCAAAAGTGCATTTGAGAGCGACAAGCCATCAAAAAGCTAATGATATATATTAAAACAAAGAAACGCGTCATAAGTTGATTGTTCATGTACTAAATTTTGCTCCCAAGCGAGCCGTGCCCAATATACAAAAAAGCCATTGAACACCGTGATTCAATGGCTTTAATAGTATTAGTTAATTGGATTCGTTTTATTTTTTTAACCAAACAAAATTCCAACTTCTTTTTTGATAGCAGTGAGGGCATGAACATAGCCTATTTGGGGCGTGTCTTGCATATATTTGACCAAGGCTTCTAGAAAGGCAGTAGCACTTGCTTGGCCTTGTAAATTTTGGTCTTGATGGGCCGATTCTACATCTTGATAAATTTTTTCGCAAATGCGAATCACTTCTTTTTTGGCCAATAAAATGATGTTCCACAAATCATCGGTCATGTATACTTGTTGGGTGATGTTGTGGTGAAACTCCTCCTCTACCTGCATTATCAAGGCCGTTTTGTACATTTCGGCCGACATTTCGGTTGTAGCAGCGGTATTGTTTACCAATTGAGACATTTCTATTCTGGAGCAGAACAACGCCATTCTTTCGTAGGCTTGCAGGCGCATCGGCAAGATGGTTTTGCTCGTATTTTGTAGCAACTCAATACGTCTGTTCTCTGTATCTCGTACCAAAATACTTTGTATTACATCCGACTCTTTGTTCAAAAATGCTCTCAATACCAACCATGCTGTTAAGAATACCAACAAGGATGGGAGCACCAATTTTAAAATCTCCATAGTTATTTCCATACAATTAATACTTTGTTTCTTGTATTTACCAGAATTTACTTGCCTATATATGAAGGATTTAGTAATAATTCGGGTGTAAAGTGTTGCAAAGATAAGATGTTCAGTCTTATTTACCTATCCTAATGTAAAAAAATTTGCTCTTATCCATAGAGCATTTTATCCATACCATACTTATGAAAAAAGGTCAAAATAAAGTCAAAATCATTCCTAAATACCTGATAAACCAAGCATCCGTTCCCTTTACAGTTACTTAATGCCATGAACTAACTTTGGTTACAAGATGTTTAGGGAAAAATTGTGTATATTTGTGGTAATTAGTACAATTTTTGCTTGTATTAAAATGACTAAATTTAAAAAAACAGGATGTCATTTTGACATACCGATCAAAAATAAAGTAGATTATGACTGATTTAGATACTCCTGTAAAATTGACAGAAGGAGCCGTTGCACAGCTTAAGCAAATCATGGAATCAGAAAACGTGACCGATAAGCATGGTTTGCGTGTTGGCGTAAAAGGCGGTGGTTGTTCTGGTTTTACTTATATTTTGGGTTTTGATGAAAAAACAGAAGAAGACGAGGAATTCATGTCGGGTGGCTTGCGTGTAATTATGAACAAAGCACATGCAATTTACTTGGTAGGTATTGAAATCGACTTTATGGATGGTCTTCAAAACCGAGGTTTTACCTTTAACAACCCCAATGCTACCGAAAGCTGCGGTTGTGGCACCTCGTTCTCTGCTTAAAAAATATCCCTGAAGGGATTTTAATCAAAAACGAATGATCTTTTAGCTTTGTTTTTCAAACTTTTGGTCATTCGTTTTTTTTGTTGCTGTAAATTTTGTATTTTCGCAACGCTTTTTAATAAACCATAGGGGTTCACTCTATCAAAAGAATACGTTATTATGCCAAAAATGAAATCGCATTCTGGTGCCAAAAAGCGTTTTAAATTGACTGGTTCTGGTAAAATCAAACGCCGTAGAACAGGTTTGCGCCACATTTTGACTAAAAAGTCGAAAAAACGTAAAAACCTAGCTGGCAAAGATGCACTAGTTCATGAAAGTGATGAAAAACGCGTAAAGCACATGCTTGGATTAAAGTAATGTTTGAATGTATTCCTTGGAATACAATTATCATTGCTTCGCAAAACAAAAGAGTCCAATAGCGGACAAGTTGCAGGTACCTTCTTTACCTAGTACTCCTATTGACTCACATTTTTTTATTTGCAGTCTTGCACTGCCTTAATTATTTAAAGTATGCCACGTTCAGTTAATTCTGTTGCATCGAGAAAAAGAAGAAAAAAGATATTAAAACAAGCAAGAGGATATTTCGGCGCACGCTCGAAAGTCTATACGGTTGCTAAAAATGCTGTTGAAAGAGGTTTGCAATATGCTTACCGCGATCGCAAGCAGAAAAAACGCAACTTCCGTAGCTTGTGGATTACCCGTATCAACGCTGCTGCGCGTGAACACGGCATGTCTTATTCTCAATTCATGCACGCCTTGAACAAACAAGGTATTGAACTCAACCGTAAGGTGCTTGCCGATTTGGCAATGAATGAGCCTCAAGCCTTCAAAGCAATTGTTGATGCTGTTAACAAATAAGCGTAATAACTTCAACATAGAAACGCTGTTCTGATAATTCAGGACAGCGTTTTTTTATGTGCTATAGGATAGGTTAAATTAGATTTTTTAAATCAAAAATTTCAAAAAAAGATGCTTTTAGAGGCAAAATTTATATTTTTATTCAAAAATAGATTCAAAAACTTGACTTTATTAACATAAAAACATACTTTTGAGTTATTACTACTATAATCGAGTAAAAACTTATTGTATGTCTAAAAAAATTAAAAAGCATAGAGGGCGTATTCAGGCACAGGGTGGAGGTGTTGAGGAATCTGAATCTTGGGCGCAAGATGAGCCTCTAAAAATTTCAAAAGCGCTACTTTTGTTTAAACAACTGCTTGCGAAATTGAGTCCCAAAGATCGGGCGAAACGACAAAAGGCATTGAAACGAGCCAAGCAGTTTGCAGAGCAAGCCAGTGAGCAAGGTGGTGCCCATGCCAGATTGAGTCGTTCGTTTAAGGTAAAGGGTTCTAGGGATGAGCGTATTGATATAGAAATAATTAGTGGAAAAGCATTTGTTGGCAAAGACAAAAACAAATAATTATGGGTGTTCCAATTCAGAGAAAGGATTTTTTGTATTATAATTTTTTAGAAAACACAACTATCTACAGACAAAATGAGGCTTACTGGGTACGATTTGTACAGCAAACACTTGCCCCTTATGGTATACAGCCTCAAGCATGGCTCAATAAACAGTATGCAGATGGCTCTCGGATGCACGATGGGAATCCTATTTATGATGCGTTGTTGGGCAATGGCAAGGCCGTTAGAATTATTCAAATTCAGCCCGATGAGGAGGATGACTTAATCAGTGCTTGGATAAAGCAGACAGAGGACGAAGAAGGAGCAGATTTAGAGGAGTTGGTCATTCATCTGCAATTGACTAGAAAAACACGTGTGGCTGCCCTCTCTTTAATAGATAAGTGGGTGACGACTACAGAGCATATTATTATGGAGAATTTTATTCAGAAGGTGTTGGATCAGGTGTAGTGTTGGGCAATTTGGTGTTTGGTATTGTTGCACTAAAAAAGCGTCCTGAATATAATATTCAAGACGCTTTTTATTTTATTATAAACAACTGGATTACTCTCCAAAGTCGTCAAATGCAATGTTTTCTTTGGGTACGCCCAATTGGTCTAATGCTGTAAAAATAGACTGTGCCATCATTGGGGGGCCACAGAAGTAGTATTCAATTTCTTCTGGCTCTGGATGCAAATCCAAGTAGTGTTTCTTCAATTCTGGCATTACAAAACCAAAGAAACAGTTGCCATTTTCATCATCAATGCTCTTCTTCTCTACCCAGTTAGGATCTTGCGGGTCTCTGTCAATAGTAATGTAGAAGGAGAAGTTGTCAAATTCTTGTTCAATTTCACGGAAGTCGTCAATGTAGAACAACTCTCTTGGCGCACGTCCACCATACCAGTAACACACTTTTCTATCTCTAGTTTTTAGTGTGTGGAATAGGTGGAATAAGTGAGAACGCAATGGCGCCATACCAGCACCACCACCAATATAAACCATCTCTTTTTTGGTTGGTTTGATGTGGAACTCACCATAAGGCCCTGAAATCGTTACTTTGTCACCGGGTTTACACCCAAATACATAAGAAGAACAAATTCCAGGATTTACATCCATGTATTCCTTGAACTGACGCTTACCATCTACCACGTGAAATACGGGTGGTGGTGGTGCTACACGAATGTTCAACATGATGATTTGGTGTTCTTCGGCCTCTTTTGGGTGGTTGGCCATAGAGTAAGCACGGAAGATAGGCTCTTCGTTAACCATTGTGAATTGACGCATTCCTAAGTTATCCCATTCTCCTTCAAACTCATCTTCAGCTTTGCCCATTCTTGGGTGCGAAGTAATGTCCATATCCTTGTACTCTACGGTAGTGGGTGGTACATCAATCTGAATATATCCTCCTGCTTCAAAGGCTACAGGTTCTGGAACTCTTACTACAAATTCTTTGATAAAGGTTGCTACGTTATAATTAGAAACAACTTCACAATCCCATTTCTTGATACCAAAGATTTCGGCAGGCACTTCTACCTTCATATCGCCACGCACTTTTACTTGGCAAGCCAAACGCCAGTGATCGGCAGCTTCTTTGCGGGTTAGGTGGTTCATTTCGGTAGGCAGGGGGTCTCCTCCACCTTCCATAACTTTACATTTGCACATAGCACATGTTCCACCACCACCACAGGCAGAAGGCAAAAAGATATTGTCCGTAGACAAAGCACCTAATAGTGTTGCCCCCGGTTTGATCTTTAGTTGTTTATCCCCATTAATATCAATTTCTACGTCTCCTTGGGGCAAGAGTCGCTTTCTAGCTGCTAATAATCCTGCAGACAGTATCAGGATCAAAACAGAGAAGACCACCATAGAGGTTGGTATCATCCAAACATTTGCAAGCATAGTACTTATATTTTAAGAATTTTTTATTCAGTTAGATACACAAAAGGTGTCATCTATTATTTCTAGTTAAAATCAGCAGGGTTGATTCCAGCCAAGCTCATGAATGCAATTCCCATTAGACCTGTAATGATAAATGCAATTCCCAATCCTCTTAGTGGAGCAGGTACATCTGCTGTGCGTAATTTCTCACGGATAGAGGCAATAGCTACAATAGCTAAGAACCAACCAAAACCTGAACCAATACCAAAAGATACCGATTCTGTGAAGCCGTATTCTCTAGAAACCATAAACAAAGAGCCTCCAAGAATGGCGCAGTTTACCGTAATAAGTGGCAAGAAAATACCTAAGGAGTTGTACAAGGCTGGCGATACTTTTTCGATCACCATCTCTACCAACTGTACCATAGATGCAATTACTGCAATAAACAAAATCAAACGCAAAAAGCTTAGGCTGATACCTTCTACCAATGCACTATCGGCCAATAAGTAAGTGTTGATAGCCCAGTTGATGGGCATGGTAATACCCAATACAAAAATTACAGCCAAACCCAATCCAACTGCAGTTTTTACCGTCTTTGAAACGGCTAGGTAGGAACACATTCCTAAGAAGTAGGCCAAAATCATATTGTCAATAAACGTGGCCTTGAGGAAAATATTAAATGCTTCCATTGTAATAATCTAAATTTTAGAAGAAGAAATTTATTAGTAGGAATGTTGTTGATTAGTTCTCTACCAATGAAGGATCCCAAGCACGTTGTATCCAAATGAAAATACCAATTACGAATAAGGAGGAGGCAGGTAGCACCATTAAGTTGTTGGCAGTGTAGTACTCTGGAGACAAGATGACCCATCCCATGAATGTACCTTTACCAAACAGCTCTCTAACAACAGCCATAGCCACCAAAATCCAACCATAACCCAATCCATTGCCAATGCCATCTAGGAATGCTTGCCAAGGCTTGTTGCCCATAGCAAACGCTTCTAAACGCCCCATAACAATACAGTTGGTAATGATTAATCCAATAAATACTGACAACTCTACATAAGCGGTATAAGCTACAGCTCCCAATACAATCTCTACAATTTGTACCAAACCAGCAATAACTAATAATTGTACGATCATACGAATAGAACTAGGAATGGTATTTCTCAATAGAGAAATAATCAAACTAGCAGATGCACATACAAAAATCAGGGCTACAGCCATTACTAATGACTTGTAAACCGATCCTGTTACTGCTAATGCAGAACAAATACCCAATACCTGAATAGTAATTGGGTTATTACTATGCAAAGGATCTTTTAGTAATTTGACCTCCTTGGGGCCAATCAATCCTTCTTTTTCTTTTTTCTCAGCTATATCAGCCATAGTAATTTACTATTTAAAAGGTTATAATTTTGTTTTCTCTAATTTCTTTCCGTCACCGTGCAATGCCTCAAAGTGCGTTTCGTATTGGCTCATTCCAGTTACAAACATAGCGGTAACACCTTCACTGGTAATGGTAGCACCAGAGATTCCTGTTACATAATGCTCTCCTTTTTTTGCACGCTTTAGTACTGTTAGGGCTACATGATCCCCTTCAAATATTTTCTTACCTACAAACTGTTGCTTGAACTTTTCGCTATCCTTGATCTCTGCCCCCAAGCCCGGAGTTTCGTTCTTGTGGTCGAAATAAACCCCTGCAATAGTATTCAAATCATCCTCCAAAGCAATATAGCCCCAGATTTTGTCCCAAAGTCCATTGCCACGAATAGCTACTACATAATAGGT
The DNA here is from genome assembly GCA_964445645.1 of uncultured Aureispira sp. Classification (GTDB taxonomy): domain Bacteria; phylum Bacteroidota; class Bacteroidia; order Chitinophagales; family Saprospiraceae; genus Aureispira. The sequence continues at coordinate 10,782 of CAYULH010000014.1, forward strand.
TTTCTCTCCTTTGTATTCATAGACAGGATATAGACGATTTTCTGGCGCACGTTTTTCTTCATTGGCCAAATCAATGTCCTCTAAGTGGCGATAAATCTTAGCCCCACCTTCTGTCATTTCATTGATTTTATCCAAATCATCTTCTGTAAAGATTTCACCACTGTTGTTAACAGCATACAAGTTTACTTTTGAATAAGCTTTTGCAACAGATTCGGGATCGTGTACGTCTATTCCTAAATTGGGAATACAACTCAAGATGGCTTCTTTCTTAGCCTCTGCCTTGTTGAATTCAAAAAGTGGATTTAGACTAGTATATAACAGCGATAAAATTAAGGCTGTGATGGTGGTCATAGCGAGTACGTACAGATATACGCCTGCTTTGCTTTCTTCTTTCTTTTCCATGTTTACTTAGCTTTAGCTCGTTTTAGACGACGTTTAATATTGGCTTCAACTACGTAGTAATCAATAGTTGGTGCAAATACATTCATTAATAAGATAGCTAACATCCAGCTTTCTGCATAGGCTGGATTCATTACACGAATTACCATTCCAAAGAATCCAATGAGAAATCCGTAAATGAGTTTACCTGTAGCGGTGTTGGTGGCACTTACAGGGTCTGTTGCCATAAATGCCAAGGCAAACAGCAAACTTCCCATCAAGAAGTGGTTGTACCAAGGTACTTCCATGTAAGCATTGAAACCCCATAGATTAAATATCATTCCTGTAAAGGCAGCTCCTACAGCCATAGATAGCATAATTCTCCAACTGGCTACACGTGTTACTGCTAAGATAGCAATACCAATCAAAACGGCCAATTTAGACGTTTCGCCTACACATCCGGGGATGTTACCAATAAACATGGCAGTTGGGCTATATACCGCTGTTACGGCTTCCCAGCCTCCTTCTCTTGCCAATACCAATGGCGTAGCTCCTGTAAAACTTTCTAGCAATGGTTGCCCTCCTAAGAAGGTGCTCCAGCCCAAGGATTCAAACAAGGGATTGAACATAGTGTGCAAGAAGCTATATTCGGTTACCCCTTCAGAGAAATTGATGGCAGACACCCAAGGGGTATCACCCGAAATTTCTGTTGGATAAGCAAAATAGATAAAGGCTCTAGCCATCAATGCAATGTTTACTACATTCATTCCTGTTCCACCAAAAGCCTCTTTGGCCAATAGTACAGAAAAGATAATTGCCAATGCCAACATCCATAAAGGTACATCGGGTGGCATAATCAAAGGAATTAAAGCCCCTGTTACCAAGTAACCTTCCTCTATAGGGTGTCCTTTTTGGGAGGCAAAATAAAATTCAATAGCCAAACCAACCAAGTTGGAGACCACAAATAAGGGCAAGATAGAAGCCAATCCGATAACTAACTTCAAGTGCAAGGCATCTAATACCCCTGTATGCTCACCTAGAGCCAAAAAATGTTGGTGTCCAACATTATATGAACCATAAAGATAACAGAGTTGTAGTGCAATTACCACATGAATCATCAAACGTTTCAAATCCATTGGCCCCTTAATGTGGGTGTTGCCTGTTTGTGTTACCTTGTTGGGTTTGAAAAACAGCGTAAATACACCGTCGAAAAGACCATGCAAAAATTTTCTGTCCTTACTTGGCTCTACTTTTTTCCAAGATTCTACATCAAAAAGTCCCATACAGTTACTTTGTTCTTTCTAATAATTATAATATAATTTGAGTACGCTCTTTTAAGTATGGCAATTCTAGCTTTGTGCCATTATCATATCCAAACCTTCTCTCAAGGTTTTTTGAACAGGATGCTTAGAGGTACAAACATATTCACATAAGGCTACATCTTCTTCGCCCAATTCTAGAATGCCCAAGCCTTCCATTTTTTCGTAATCATTGGCCATAATAGCTCTCAACAAATGTTGAGGGTAAATGTCCATTGGCAATACATTCTCATATTCGCCTGAAACTACAAAAGCACGACGCTCTCCATTTTGTTGGGTATCAGCTTTGTATACCGAGCTACCAACAAAACCACCAGGGAATGTTCTGTTGATGGTAGGGTGTCCTTTTCTGGGCAATAACCAACCAAACAATTCGTAGTAGTCGCCTTCTTCAACAGTTACAATTTGGTCATCAAAGAAACCTAAATAACCATTGGGTTCTACTTCTTTTCCTGTTAGGGGATCACCTGATACCAAACGAACAGCTTTGCGATCCACTACCACCAAGTTTCCTTCCTTGTCTGTGGTATTGTGTTGTTCTTTGAATTTGACTTCAGATACTAAGTTTTCTAAGCAGATGCCTTGGTGAGCACGTACAAAACGTGGCTGGTTGATTTCATAACCAGTGAGGGCTACAACACGCTCGGTATCAAAAATTCCTTTGGTGAACAATGTTCCCAATACCAATACACCCTGTGCATCCAAATGCCAAACTGTTTCGCCTGCATTAACAGGATCAATGTGGTGAATGTGGATGCCTACGTTACCAGCAGGGTGAGGGCCAGCAAACCAATGTCTTTGTACTCCTTGAAGGTTCATAAATTCTGGAGCTACTTCTGCCCCCGAACGACCATCTAATGCTACATGCACCTCTCCACCAGAGAGCAATTTTAATACATCCAATCCTTTTTGGAACTCTGCCTCCTTGCCAGCAACGGTCAAATTGAAACCCGGAGCCAAAGGAGCGGTATCAAAAGTAGTAACAAAAATAGCCTTAGGTGTCACATCATGCTCTGCTACAATATCAAACGGGCGTTGACGGATGAAAGGCCATGCACCTGATCCCAATAAGAATGTAACCAAATCTTCGCGGCTAACAGTATCTAAATCAGGTAAGTCATATTGGCGGTATTCTATTTCCTTGTCAGCTAATAAAATGACCTCATTGATAGAGCGTTTTTCGCCACGCTGTATACGCAACATTTCGCCACTAACAGGGGCAGCATAAATGATTTCTGGGCGTTTCTTATCATAAAACAAAGGATCGCCTGCCTTGAGATTGGCCCCTTCTTCTACCACCACCTTTGGAATAGGCATCATACCTACAAAATCCTTTGGCTTGACCGCATAAGTAGAAGAACGTACCGATTCGATTGGATGCTCTAGTGTTGCAGCTCCCAAAATTTTAATGTCAAATCCTTTTTTGAATACTTTGTAATCATCGCCTTCTGGAATGTGGCTTGGTCGGCCTTCTCCACGTTTGAAAAGACTCGGTACATCATTGGGCAAAACACTGTATTTCTCAGGATTTTCACCATTGTGCTTGGCAGCTATTTTCACCAATCCCTCTGAAACTGTCGCCAGAACAACGATAAATAGCAAGATAAAAACTATACCAAGGATAAGACCTGTTGAGAGTGTCATATAGCTTATGTATAAATTATTATAAATTAAATAAATCAATAGTATACGTCGCCATGGGGCAACTTTGTGCAAATATAAAACTTCGTTTTGTTTTAATACACCTATTTTATCCTTTTGTTAACAGGCTTTATTATTTAGAATAAATCTAAATAAACTTAAAATAAATGCTTGCTTACTTCCTATTTTTACCCTTATAAACAAGCTTTGCACGAGGATGTTTAATAATAGATTCGATACTTCCTACAAGTCTTCCTGTTGATTGAATAATTAACTTGGATTTTGCATCCAAAATCAACTGTGCGCCTTCTTCCAAAACTAAGGTTGCATCTGCTCCAATGCGTAGAGTAGCCCTTTTTTTGAGTTGTAGGGTAGCCCCTTTTTGGATTCTTAGAATTGTTGGTTTGGTAAAACCTCCCTTGGGTGTTTGTAAATGGGTGTTGGGTGTTGCCCCTTGTTCTAATAATAGCCCTACACGAGTTTCTATGGTCAAATCTGGGCTTGTATCTTGACTAATATTGGGCAGTACAATATTGCCTGTCCACCGTTGATTTTGGGTCAATTGTGTGCGGCCAAATGCCACTGTCACCTGCATATCTGTACGGTTGGGCATTTGCTCAAATTGCAGTGCCAAACCATTCAAAAAATAAGGCTGTTTTTCGGCTTTTTGGTAATTGTATCTCGGATAATTTAAAGGCTTGGGATTGCTGTTGATGTCTAGCACTTGACCACTCTGAAAAGCAACAGGCTCAACATACCCTTGGCATTTTTGAGGATCATAGGCTCCAAAACCACCATATAGATTCACAAATGAGTCGGGCCACACTTCTTCTCTGTAAATGGGCAAAAAGCCTTCTGTGCGACTGATGTTATAATTCTTATCCAAATCAATCACACCATTCTTATTAGCATCATAAGGATAGCGATAAAAATTATTTAGTTATTTCTGTGGAAGACAATGGAATAGGAATAGCAGAAAAATATTATAAGAAAATATTTAATACCTTTAAAAAATTAA
>CAYULH010000014.1:15147-60117 GCA_964445645.1 uncultured Aureispira sp.
TTATTTAGGCCATCTATTGGATTTTCCTCCCCACGTGTAAAGCTATAGAGCTTATTGCCCCAATTATTGCTCAAAGTAGGTATATCTTCTCTATAATAATAATCATAATTGCCCCCTGCATGCAAAACCTTAATGCCATTGGCACAAGCCGATAAGGGCGAAAAAATCTGATTTCGACTGCCTGCTATGGCCTCTACATAGGCATACACACCTGTTGCCGTGCCCGCAACCGTATCGCCCACGCCTAGCACACTGCCCTTCCAAGGGTGTTCATCCAAGGGATGTTGCTTGCAGTGGTTTTCTAGCCACAAGTATTGCCCTCCAGAATAGGGAATTTTTATACGCATAGCATCTCCTGTTGTAAAATAATCTCTCAGTATAAAGGTATTGTTTTGGGCTACATCTTTTGGCGATTGAACATCAGCGACCAATTCTATAAACCCTGTATACCATCGCTCCCAAGCATTAAAACCACTAAAAATACTAATGGGAGCCATTACGCCCCAGCCGGCATTCATCAAACTAAAATACTCCCCTACCACATTGTTTACGCCCATAATATGAGGCGCATTAAACAATTCGTGGGCAACTTCATGAATAAAAACACCCGAGCGATAATTCATGGTAAATCCTTGGGCTACTCGATAGCCGTTTAGGGTTAGTTGGGGGGGAATGCCTGTAGCGGCAAAACCACCGCCCGAACCCATCCACGAGCGCATACTGTTTTTGGGCTGTTGCCCCCAATTTCGATTATAAGCATGAACAAAAACTACATAGTCCAAGATGTTGTCGCCTCCTGCTGCTGCACTGTTATCAAATCTAAAATGAGGTTGATTTTTGCGCTGGTCAAAACGCGCCCAATCGCCCTTTGGATGGAGTGCCTGCATCTTCACCATTGCTCTGGCATTCATTTGCATCCAAGAACCGCCCTTGCTCGGGTCAATTTCTACGGCTGTGGGCAAGCCCGTGCTATCACAAAACACCTCTCCTATCATTTTGAACTGTCCTTGCGACATCAAATAAAATTCCTTAGAAAAGTTATTTTCAACACTATCTAGTAAGATTTCAAAATCTGCTTCTTTGTTGAATAGGTAAGAAGGGCAATCACCTGTTTGGGGATTTACAAAATTGGGCAATCCTCTATTACTATATATATCCCAATCTGGGAGCGTGTATTGTTTGTTATTAAAATTGGGATTGGCTGCGCTGCTGTCTTTGTATGTAACAAATACCAATAAGACCCGCAAGGTGCCCTTGGGAGTAAAGACCCCACCATAAGGAGCGTAAGGCGTACTGGGCTTGGTTGAAGCAGGCGTTTGTGCCTGTCCTATCGTGGTTATTAGTACAAATAATAGATAAAGATATTTGGGAATCCGCTTACCAACCATAGTAGTAATTTGAACAATAAAAATTTTATGCAAGATAGTTTTTTTTAGAAATAGTTTGATAATCAATGTGTTAATATCTTGTGTGTATTTTTTTTGAAAAAAAATCAAAAAAACTTGTTTTAAAACTTGGATTAAAAGACCTTTTTGTCCTATATTTGTATTGTAATCAATTACAGACAAACAATTTTATTGAATTAAACCATTGTTATTTATGTTTTCCAAAGCTTGTGCATACGGTATTAGAGCATTGACGGTGATAGCCGAAGCAGGAAAGGAAAACAAAAAAATTGGTATCAAGAAAATTTGTGCGGCGGCTGATACACCAGAATCGTTCACAGCTAAGATCTTACAAAATTTAGTAAAGCAATCTATTATTAGCTCACAAAAAGGGCCTACTGGAGGGTTTTACATTTCAAAAGACTTGGATGAAATCAGCTTGTATGATATTGTAGCAGCAATTGATGGAACAGATGTATTTACACAATGTGGCTTGGGCCTCAAAGAATGTAGTTCGCTTGACCCCTGCCCTTTTCACTTTCAATTTAAGGTAGTGAGAGATGAATTGAATAAAATGTGCATCAACAATACCTTGGAAGACTTGGTAAATGGTCTTTACAAGAATATAGTATAAAAAATTTGAACCAATAAAAGATAAAAAGGTCTTTTAAACTTCTAACAACAACTTAATATAACTCTTATCAGAAGGCTTCTACAAGAACTCCTTCTGTAGCAATAAAAAAATTTAATTTTAAAAAAGATAAAAAGGTCTTTTAAACCTCTAATAATAATTATTATGGCTACTACTGCAAAAAACTTGAACATTACAACAGCTCCATTGGTAAACCAAGCACCTGCTCTCAGACAAGCACCTGCTCAAGCTAATTTTTTTGAGCGTGTATGGAACAATTATTTAGAAAATGCTGAGAAGGAAGGTGGTAATCGCATACTGTGGTATGGCAAAACATTACTTGTACTACCTTGTGCATTTATGGTGCCTTTGGTTATCGCAATGATGCACCTCACTACCGCTTTTCATTTTTATGTAGGACTTTTGATTTTATTATTGTTTGGTAATGTGGTGATTCATGTAGCACAACTGAGTGGACGTATTTTTGTTCCGTTCTACCATGCCACCATTGCAATTATGTTGACAATTCCACTAGTAACGTATTTGTTTACTTTATAAAAAATAAAAATAGGAACTAAGCCCTATAAACCACTTTTGTGTTTGTGTTTCAGTAACTCTATAACCCTGTTTGTGTTTCAGTAACTCTATAACCCTGTTTTGTGTTTTACTAAACCTACCCCTTTTGTAATTTTTTGTTTGCTGACTCTATAAAAGCATACTCCCCCTACCTCTTGCTAAGTTTTGTAAGAGTGGGGGGATTTTTTTTGAGATGGTGGACTTAATGCTCATAGACTAAAGCTTGCTCTGTAGAAAACATCCAGCAAATGGTATTTTGGATTTATAATAAATAATATATACGTGCGTACAAGAAGACCCAATTTGTTAACAATATTAAACAAATTTATTATTACATAAAATTCAACCCACAGTAATCATGAAAAAAGTAATACTTTCATTTTTTTTATTAATCCCATTTTTCACTTATAGTCAGCTTGTAGTTTCAGTTAAAGATGGGGAAATTCAATTAGATAAAACTAAATTATCCAATGCCCCCAAAAAGATTGTTATTGAAAACACTACTTTACAAGACTTCACCTCTCTTGAAATTGAGGAGAATACAAATTTAATAGGAGAGATTAGTACTACAACAGGAAAAATAAGCTATAAGGTTGATATACCTAACAAAAAAATACAATTCTGTATAGTAGGAGAGTCTAGCGATGACAAATGTAAAGATGTATTTTGGTGTACAAATACATATTCAATAGAAAAATGTGAACAGGACAATCAACTAAAAGATTTCACCCAATTACCATTTCCTGTATTTAGCTACAGTAATACAGATGACCTTCCAAACCTTAAAGATAGGAACAAAAGACGTTACCTAATCATTGATGCCACTCCCAACCCATTCCAAAAAAGAAACAACACGCTTTACAGACAACTCAAAAAGGACGGTACAAATCTCAAAGAAGCTTCTTCTATCCCTGTAGCCTCTAGTTTAGCTATACTTATCAAGAATTATCGTTTCCATAACCTAAAAAAGATACAAGTAGACATTAATGAAGAGGATTATAGCTATGCCGTAGATATACAGGACTTGCGTCAGCAAGCTTTTGCGGATACGAGCAAAAAGGATGCAAAAAAAACTGATGGACGTACATCAGGTAATCGAGAGACGCAGGAAGAACAAAAAGCAAGAGAAACCAAACGTATTACAACTTATTTGGATTCTGTTTATAAGTACTTAAATGAAAATAATTACTTGAATTTGAATGACCTGAAGCAATTAGAGTATTATAAGAAAGACCTACAAACAGTAATGGATCGTATGAATAAAAAGGGCGTTGTATTTACTGCAGAGGATATGACCATAATCAGCAAAATCCTGAATTGGTATCCCGAATATGTCGCGCTCACACCAATATCCATTGAAGCCCCCGATGCAGATGAAGTATCTATCCAAGTACGTTTGCAATGGAATGGAAATACAGACGACACAGAATATAAGGTAGGCACATTTAGAACTACAGGAGGACTGGGCATTGGTGTTAATAATATGCTGGTTATTACTGGACTCAAAAACAATACTGTTTTTACCGACTCAGCCGATTTTGAAAGGACGGTAGTAGATGCTTCGGGGGTTAGTAGCTTAGATACGGTAACAGGTCTAGTCGCAAAAATGCCCAGCCAAAACCAACTCTCGCTAGGGATAGGTGCCACCGCCGAAATATCATTTAGAACAGGAAGCATTATTCGACCAACCATTGTCACTGGCTTTTTTGTGCCTTTTGGTCAGGATCTTACGCCCTTTTTCACCTTAGGAGCAGGACTTAGTCTTGGCACAAAACGAGTAAAATTGAGTTGCTCTAGTGGGCTTGCTTTTGGCAGTGTGAATGTTATTTCTGAACAATATCAGGGCAAAGATTTAACCAAGTTTGATAATTTACTGAATGAGCAACTAGTCGAAAAAGCGTGGAAATGTAATTGGCAAGTTTCTATTGGAGTGAGTTATAATTTGGCCAATACAAAATAGCTAACGCTATAAAAGTACTCCCCCCGCCCTTGCCTGTTGCTAGGTTTTGCAAGGGGGGGGATTTTTTTTGAGATGATAGCCCTCGTGCTAAGGTCTACCACCATAGCCCAAAATCCTAAACATATCCTCTACAGATTGCTCTGCTCTGTAAAGCGTATCAACCAGCTTGCCTTCTGCATCCTTGGTAATTATAATATGCTTGGGCGAGGGAATGAGGCAGTGCTTAATTCCACCATAACCACTAATAGCATCTTGATAAGCCCCCGTATGAAAAAAGCCTAAATACAGTGGTTCTTGGTCGTGCTGGCTATAACTTGGCAGTAGAATTTCTTGGTTAAAGTCCTCTGAATTGTAATAATCGGCATGGTCGCAACTAATTCCTCCAATATGAACACGCTGATAGGGTTGTTGCCATTTGTTGATGGGAAGTAGGATAAATTTCTCGTGGATAGACCAAGCATCTGGAATGGTGTTCATCAAGCTATTATTGATGATGTACCAATGCTCCACATCATTTTGCCGCTTTTGTTCCAATACCTCAAAAATAATAGCCCCAGCCTCTCCTACCGTGTATTTGCCAAATTCTGTAAATAAGTCGGGCATTGGAATATTTTCCTTGGTGCAAACCTCCTGTATTCTCCGCACCATTTCATCCACCATATAAGCATAATCATACTCAAAACCCAAGTGATTCTGAATAGGAAATCCCCCCCCAATATTAAAGGCATTAAGGTTGGGGCTTTGCTTTTTGAGCTGTACATACAACTCTACTGCTCGCTGAAATTCTTGCCAATAGTACAGGGAATCCTTGATGCCTGAATCAATAAAAAAATGCAACATCTTGAGTTGCACCTTAGGATTGTGCTTAATTTGTTGCTCAAAAAATGGCCATATATCTTTGGCTGGAATGCCCAAGCGAGAGGTAAAATAACTGGACTGTGCATCTTGATTGGCCGCCATTCTCAAGCCAATCTTAATAGGGCTTGAATCAGAATCTACTGCTTCTGCTAGACGTTGCAGCTCGTGGGGGCTATCTAGTATAATGATAGAATTATAATAGCCTTGTTGCCGTAGATGATTGATTTTTTGGAGGTATGCGGTGGTTTTATAACCATTGTGCAGTAGAATAATGTTCTTATTGATGTGTCCCTTGGCGTAAAGTTGTTGGATCAAATCAATATCAAAAGCCGAAGAAGTTTCTAAATGTATGGCTTGTTGTAGGGCTTCTTCTATAACGTGGTAAAAGTGGTTGCACTTGGTGCAGTAGCAAAAATAATATCGACCAGCATAAGCATACTTTTCCAATGCTTGTGCAAACAACTGTTGCATTTTCTGAATTTGTTGGCTAATCTTGGGCAAATAAGTTAGCTTAAAGGGAGTGCCATACTTTTGAATGAGTTGTTTTATATCAATACCATTAAAGGTTAAATGTGCCTCCTTTAAATCAAACCCTGCTTGAGGAAAATCATAGGTTTGCTGAATTAGATCAATGTACGTGTTTCTCATACGGCTACTATAACTAGTCATTGAAGACGTAGCGTACAATTGTGTTCTACGTCTTCAACTTAGGTCTAGCATCTATTTTGGTGATGGTTGTAACTCTTCTTCTACAATTTCGGTTTCATAAAAAGAAAAACGCTTAAACGGTGTATACTGGGAAGCAGGCTCTGGGGCTTCTACCTCTGGGTCGGGTTCTCCTATAAACCCTTTGTATACGGTAACTTCGTGATTATCAACCAATACATAGTAATAATGGCCGCCACCTGCCCAATAACATTCAATCGCTAATGCCGCTTCTGTAGGTATACCAAAGGAGGCATAATAACTTTTGTCCACTTCTACCCCTCGTACATCATTAGTCAGCAAGACCGTATCTTCGCCTACCGATAAGAGTAGATCTGCTTTTGGCATCCCCATTTCATCTTCTTGTTCATTTTGTAAATGAAAACGAATAGTAGCATTGCTCAAATCAAGGGGTACGGTTGCAGGCTCAGTAGGCACTTCTGTTGTTGCACTATCTGGTTCTTCTACAGAATCTTGATTATCAACAGTGGGTGTGTCCTCACAAGCATTCAAAGTCATTAACAATAAAAAATAAAAGGCAATTTGCTGGATAATTCTCATAATGTATGATTAATTTAAAAATTAGCGTTTAATTCCCAAATGCAAAATACGCCCGCCTGTTTGATTGACTGGGCTGACGCTTTTTCCGACTACAATGCCCGCCTCTGGAGCATGGTACTGTTTGACCAAATTACCAAAAATATCCCGTATAGAGGCCAATAAAGCACCCTCTTCTACCTCCTCCATCAAATCTACATGCAAGGTGAGCAAGCCGCCTACATCCGTATAAATCCAATAGGAACGCTGACAAATAACGGTGGGGCGAACAGGTGGTTCTACCGTATCTTGTGTCATTTCCAAATAAGAAAGCACATTGTGTACGCCAATGACTCCCGACTTGATTAGTTTTTTCTGAAAGGTATTGGGGTTGCCTACCTCTAGGGTAATGGCAGGAATATCAATAGCATCTGCCGCCCCTCTTAAGGTCCCGTCCGAAGGGGGATTGTGTACGATGATTTGTGCGTTTTGCAACAACGCCAATTTGCGGGTTATAGGATGTTTCATATCCGCCCTAACATAATAGCTATTGATGCGCCCTGTACTTGCCGTATGCAAATCTAAGAGATAATCCATGTGCCGTACAAATTTCTCAAAAAAGCGATAGGCATATACTTCGCTTACATTGCCATCTTCCTTACCCGGCATAATGTGGTTGAGGTCTACCCCATCATTAAAACGGCGTTTTCGACGAATGTAGGACGGGATATTTACGACAGGAATGGCTACAATAATTCCCTTGAGTTCCTTGGGGTCAATTTCATTGAATAAACGTTGAATGACAGAAATGCCATTCAATTCATTGCCATGGACGGCTGCTGTTACCCCCAATATAGGGAAGTCCTCCTTGCCTCTTGCCACCATTACAGGCACTCGGATAGCAGCCCCCAAACCATCGGTTATCAAATCAATCCAATAATGACGAATAGATTCTGGTGGTGTATCTTTTATATTAAAGCTGCTGCTAATTATTGGTTCTTGCATTGTTTTTTGTGTTTAAATAGTCCATAATGCCATCAATGGCAAATTGTACAACAGGTTGGCCTGTTTGTTCACCTGCCTGCGGAAATCCCCCTATACTCAAGGTATTAATTTCAGATAATACCCGCTTGCCTGCATCATTGGTTAGGGTATCCATCCCAAACATAACGACTCCTGCTGCTCTCAAGCTCGGCATCAAACGCGCTACCATGGCTTCTTCTTCGGGGCTAACGGTTGTTGTGACCGACTGGCCGCCTTGTGCTATATTGCACAACCAAGAATCAGGTGGTGGCAGACGCAAAGAAGCCCCCAATATTCTACCATTGACCACCAAAACCCGTTTGTCGCCTTCACTCACTTTCTTCAAAAACTTCATGGCCAAGTAGCCATCTGTTGTTAGTTCTTCATGAATGCCTTGCAGATAGCTTTCTAGGCTTTTTTCTTGGGTGCCGCCCGACATTACTTGGCCGTTTTCTATGCGTACAATGCCCTTGCCGCCATACTCTCGTAGGGGTTTGAGTACAATGGGAAATTGTGCAGCAAATGCCTGTACCTCTTTGGCACTGTGGCAAAGGCGCATGGGCGGACAAAGCTCTGGAAACTGCATCAAGAAAGCCTTGGTGCTTGTTTTTATAATTCCTTTGGGATTGTTTACAAAGGTGGCTTGTGGCGCAATTTCTACTAGATAATTCAAAAATTGATCGGTAATAGGACGGGGCAAACGCATAAAGATAAAATCAACCGTGCGTAGATCAACAGGCTTGGTATCTGTCAAAAACTGCTGCCCACTCGGGTCAAAATCAAAACTTGCATCTACGGTTATGGCTTGTACCATCGTGCCTTGCTGCTGCTCAAAAAAAGCCTTGTTTTGTGGATTGGCTCGGCTGGCTACTTGTATTTGTGTACACTGTGGGTGCTGTACCATGGTACGCACCAAAGCATACAGCGAATTTTGGCCACTGTGCCCTTGGTGGTCGGTTAGCACCAAGCAATTATACTTTTTCATGCTTATAAATTTCATTGAGTAAGGTGGGATCATCGTTCAAGGACTTGAACAAACGCATTCTAAAACGTCCCTTGCTATTATAAAGACGCTTGCACATTTTGTCAATAGCTATTGTAGACAACACTGTTTGAATAAAACCCTCAATCAAATCATCCAAGCCCAAGCCCAATTTGTTAAAATCCCTTCTATCCATCAGCATCAAACGATTGGTATCGCTCGACCACTCATTATCCCCTTCTTTGATAGACAAGTTTGTACCCAGCATATCCCAAGAGCTGCTTCCATCGGTCAAATAATCGGCCAAGGGTTTGGCAGCTCTACGCGAATACACACACAAGGGTTTAATGCCCTGCGCTGTACTGCTCACCATCATACGAACATCGGTAACAAAGGTTTCTCCTTTTTGGTTCGGAATGGTGCCTACGTGATAAAATTTTCCCTCGGTACTGACAGAACTCCAATTATAATTCCCAATCAAACTCTGCACAATAAAACGGCTATATTCAAATTCGATTTCCATAAAGTCCTCCAATTCCTGCTCATTCGTAATCGTAAAAACCCCTTGCCCTGCATTGCTATACGGAATCTTAATCACCGCCTGTCCACCCATTTTGGCTACCCACAATGGAATTTCGGTCTTGGCAACATCCCAGATGGTTTCTGGAATATTGATTTTGAGGCCCGAGCCGTCTAACTCCGCATTGTACAAATCATACGCCTTGGCAGCCACCATTTTGTTGCGACCACCTGCCAAGCAAGCCACAATAGGATTGAGCACTTTGGTTTTGGAATGCAGTGAAATACGTGTCCAAGGACGTTGGGTAACATAGCGAAATACCGCCCTCAAAGGCTGCCATGCTCCATCCTCTGCAAGGCGACAATACAATTGGTCATTTTCTATCTTAATATGTTTGTTATCTTGGTTGTGATAATAAGGAATCAACAAACAATCCTCGCCCATCACATCAGCAATAACATGAGCATAACCCGACGCTTCCATGTGATTTTTGTCGTACAACACGCCCAATTTGCCAGATACCTTTCGCCCTCTTTTTAGATAAGGCTTAAATGTTCGTTCTATCAACAAACGATACGAGCCATCCTCTTGATTATCATCCAACAAAGGCATTGATTTTTGTCCCGAAGGGCTAGAGTTATTTTCAATCACGACCATTCGGCGAAAGCCCTCTGAAGAAGTGGCGTTGATTAAATCTGTGCCACACCACAAAAAATGGCTACACTGATAATCCAATATTTTTTTTAGGGTATCGGGGTTTACTTTGGGATTTAAGTGACAATAACGATTGACCATACGATCCTTGCTCAAATTGAGAAAAAAATTGACCATAGGGTGAATAGTGGCATTTAGTGCCTTGGGATACCAGTGATTTGCTCCTTCAAAAGTTCCCGGTTGAATAGTTTTAATAGTGGTGTACATAGTATATTTTAAATAATAATATTATAAACTTCTGGACAATGAATATTTTAAGTTCTAACCTGCTTAATGATTTGAACAACACGGCGTATAACTTTTTTCCGAATTTCTTGTTCCATAACTCGATCAGGTATATTTAGAATATATTGAAACTTAAAAACTACGGCATCTTTTTGAATAGAAACCGCCTTGAGGTGGTAAGAGTCTTCCTTAATATTATCCTTGTAGTCGGTTAGAGAATTAATTAAATCCTGTTCCAATTCACTTACTGTTTGTATGGCACTTAGGCTAATCTCAAACTCAATACTTGTTTTCTTAATGATACGTTTGGTATAATTAATTACCTCCGAAGCATAGACCGTACTATTGGGCAGGGTAACAACATCATCATCATCGGTCAGCAAACTAAACATACTAATCGATATATCCAATACCCTTCCTTTGTTGTTGCCCACCTTCACATGATCGCCCACTGCAATATTATTAGAAAAGGTAATCAACATACCTCCAATCAAATTAGAAATATAATCCTTGGATATGATAGCAATAGCGGCTGCAATAATACTTAAGGAAGCAAAAAATTCCCGTACATCTACCCTAAACAATCCGAGTACACCCAGCAAAGCAACAACAACTATCAGTAGGATATAAATATTATTAATTCCTACTATAATATTGTCCGTTTGGTGGAGAGCTAATGCTTTGCGCTTGCGGTACCAAAACACCAATAATTCTCTTGCCAATGCCAATAACACTACAAAATAAAAGAAACCTAAAACATGATCCAACAAATATAAACCTTTGTCTTTCAATCCCAAGGGAGCCGACCAAATATCAATGTTGTAACGCATTAGCACCAAAACAATGATGGCAACTACCTTGATAATTATACTTTGCATAGTAAATGTTTTTTTTACTCCGTACTAATCTGTGATAAACAAAATTCATCCAGCTTAGATTTCTTCAACTAAAATAGACTTTATTCTATAACGCTTAATCTTTATGCTGGTTTTTTATTCCATCCTAGCATTTTTTTAACTTTGACTTTACCACCACCACAATCCAAGCACGTATACATTTTTGAGGGATTCTTTTTGTTACCGTATGCGTAAGTTGTACTTTGCAAAAAATATTAGCCGTTACAAAATTACAGATCACATGTCTACATGGTTTGCCACTTGGTTTGACTCCTCCTATTACCACTTATTGTACCAACACAGAGACGATACAGAAGCACAATTTTTCATGGATCAATTGGTCAATTATTTGGCCCCAGCACCCCACAGTCGGCTATTGGATTTGGCTTGTGGCAAGGGCCGCCACTCCATTTACCTCGCCCAAAAAGGCTATGATGTAGTAGGCGTAGATTTATCGCCCGAAAGTATTGCCCATGCCCAACAATTTGAGCACGAGCGCCTGCATTTTGCCACACACGATATGCGCCAAAACTTGGACTTGCCGCCCTTTGATTATGTGTTCAATCTCTTCACCAGTTTTGGATATTTCCCAACAGAAGCCGAGCATATCCAAACCCTACAGGCCATGCGCCAAAGCCTAAAAGATAACAACAGCCGTTTGGTTATTGATTTTTTTAATGCGCCACAAGTGATTGCCAATTTGGTATTGCAAGAAGAAAAAACCTTATCGGGCATTACCTTTCGCCTTCAACGGTATGTAGAAAATGGCTACATCATCAAGGATATTCGTTTTGCCGATCAAGGGCAGGAATTCCATTTCCAAGAACGGGTTCGAGCCTTCAATTTGGCCGATTTTGAGCGGCTGCTGCCACAAGCCAATTTGCGCTTGGTCGAAACCTTTGGCAGTTACGATTTGCAAGCTTATGATTCGGCTACTTCTCCTCGTCTTATTATTGTGGCCGAACAATGCTAGAATCCTTATTGGCTATAGATCATGCTTTATTTGCCTTGCTCAACCAAGAATGGTGTCATCCTTGGTTGGATGCACTTATGCCCATCTGGCGCACCAAAACCACTTGGATTCCCTTGTATATCCTTTTGCTTTTGGTCTTTGTTAGAACCTACAAATGGAACACCCTCTGGATTTTGCTGCTTATTGGGGCCAGTATTGCACTCGCTGACCAGACCAGTAGTATTTGGATCAAACATAGTGTAGAGCGTTTGCGCCCTTGTAGAGAGCCTCTAATTATGGATCAAGTAAGAATATTAGTGCATTGCGGCACGGGCTTTAGTTTTACTTCGTCTCATGCTTGCAATCATTTTGCCTTGGTGATGCAGTTATTTTTGCTCTTCCGCCAACAGTGGAAAGCTATTTATTGGTGGGCATGGTTTGCTTGGGCAAGCTTGGTTGCTTATGGACAAGTGTATGTGGGTGTGCATTATCCATTGGATGTATTGGCTGGGGCTTTGGTAGGTATGGCTTTGGCAATGCTCGTCTACAGCATAGGAAAAAGGCTAAACATTGTTGCCAAGCTCAACCTACCCATCTAAACAAAAAAACAGGGACTCTTGCCTAGGCAAGAGTCCCCTTTTTCAAAGTATGTGTGTATAGATACTCAGAAATTTTTAACGAGTATATGTATGTGTAATACTATGAGTATATTATGCTTAAATCAAGTAATATTATCTTCAATACCTTAATAATAGTGCCTTCTTCTAAAATGTTACTGCACAAAAACGCCATAAATTTATATTGGCAATTTAAAATACCTACTGTCCAGATTCTGACGTATAGTTAGTGTTATTCTCCATATTCCTTGGCACATTTCAATACAACATACTATCTTTGGTCAACTTATTTTTTCCGTCTTTACTTAGTTCAACTATGCAATTTTCCTTCAAAATACTACTCCTATTTGTTTTTATTATATTGCTAATAGTTGGTGTGGGCTTTGGCGCACGCTGGTACAAAGCATTAACAGCGTCTAGCTACCAAGATTTACTATCTGCCCTTTATGAAGATTCTGTTCCTAGATTGCAGGTACATGAAATAAATACCTTGGAGGATTTTGTCATTTTAGATACTCGATTGCCCAGTGAATATCAAGTGAGTCATCTCAAAGGCGCACAATTGGTCAATTATCAAGCCCCCGACTGGACAGTGATAGAAAACATAGACAAAGAGCAAAAAATCTTAATTTATTGTTCTGTAGGTTATAGAAGTGAACGGATTGGCGAGGAATTATTGGAACGTGGTTTTAAGCAAGTCTATAATTTGCATGGGGGTATTTTTGAATGGGTCAATGAGGGGCAAACAGTAGTGAATAAACAAGGGCAAGCTGTTCAAACAATACACGGTTATGGGCCACGCTGGGGCAAGTGGGTCACTGCACCTGTTGAGGTGGTTTATGACTGATTTTTGC
Organism: uncultured Aureispira sp.; assembly: GCA_964445645.1. Classification (GTDB taxonomy): domain Bacteria; phylum Bacteroidota; class Bacteroidia; order Chitinophagales; family Saprospiraceae; genus Aureispira. The sequence goes on from CAYULH010000014.1 coordinate 28,583, forward strand.
GGCTGCTTTTTTTGCAAAAAAAGCTCAATTAATTTGATCGCAGAGGAACTTTTGGGGAGAAAAAAAGGTTATAATAAAGATAGCTTAAAACAACTACAAGCTACTGTATTTTAGTCAATTACATCCACCCAAACATCTTATTTATGCTTAGAAACTCCATCATCTCCACCAGCATTGCTAGTCTTGGCTATGAACCCAAGCAATCCACCTTAGAAATTGAATTTTTGGAAGGTGCTGTTTATCAATACCACAATATTCCCACCGCTGTCTACTTGAGCTTTGTAAACGCCAAATCTCGTGGCCGTTTCTTTAACGACCACATCAAGCCTCATTACAAATACAACCGAGCCTGCTAAGTTATTTTCTATTCCGTAGACTTCTTATTAAAAATATCCAATAACTTTAGGCCATTCTTGAGCTCCTGCTCAATATCCTCCAACTCTACTACAGCTCCCATAGCTGCCATATTCATAATGTAATGTTTCATCGAGTGCTTTAAGGCATCTTCCAACAAGGAGATGGCAGCACTGTTGGGATTTTCTTTTTTGAGTACTTTGAGCGCAGCTATGATAGCTTTGGTAGTTGGTTGCATTTGCTTTATTTATAGTTTTACAATCATTATTAGCAATAAAGCTCCAAATTACTATTATTTATCGAACTTTGCTTCATTTATTGTGAATTTTTAATCAAAAATTGTCATGCCCTCTACTACCTGCATCCTTATACTTTGTAAAAATCCCATTCTAGGAAAAGCCAAAACACGCCTAGCAAAGAGCATTGGGCAAAAAAAAGCATTGGAAATTTATCATTTTTTGTTGGAACATACCGCCCAAATAGTTGCAGAAGTAGCTTGTGACAAACGTATTTTTTATTCCGATTCTATATTAACAGAGGATGCCTTTCAGGGTGATAATTATTACAAAAAACTACAAGCAAAGGGCGATTTGGGCAATCGTATGAAAGTGGCTTTTGAGAATGCTTTTGCAGCCGGCTACCAACGTGCTGTCATCATAGGAAGTGATTGTTACGAATTGTCTAGCCCTATCCTCAACGATGCCTTAGCAGCTTTAGAAAACAGTGAGACGGTCTTTGGTCCAGCCAAAGATGGCGGCTATTATCTCATGGGAATGCGCCAATTGATTCCAGCCGTTTTTGAGAATCAACCTTGGAGCCAAGCCAATCTATTGTCCAATACCCTCCAAACCCTTAACCAATTGGGCCACAGCCACCAATTGCTGCCTACATTGAGCGATGTGGATTATTTGGAAGACTTGCCAATGCACATAAGAGAGCAATTTGGGATTTAGATACCCAGCATTTTTCCATTCCAATATCACCCTATTCCCAACAAAAGATAGTTTAATTTTGAGGACAGAGCAGAATAATTTCTTTACTTTTAAGATCTTGCCTACAATAATACTTCGTGGATTTTTTATTTTTTTACACTCGCAAAGCGATCTGACTTAGTTTGTACAGTGTACAGACTAATCAGTAAGCTAAAAAATCATCTTGTATCTATTTGATTATCATCGTTTTATGACCTTAGCTTGTTTTTCTGTAATAATCTGATAATCAAATAGATACGATTTCCAACGAAGTAAGGTTACAACAGAAAATTAATTAAACTAATACCAACAAAAAGATGGCTATCAGATTTCGCCCAGACGAACAACCCAACAACAATCCAAATCGAGGTGGCGGCAGACGCGGCAATGGCAACAATGGCAGGCTTATTATGGCCCTCCTGCTCTTCGTTTTTCGCTACCCCAAAATAGGTATTCCGCTGCTTATTATAGCTGGAGTAGTTTACGTCTTTATGGGCGATGGTCTCCAAAACACCCCTCCCCCCAACCAAGAACAACGTTATTCTATGGGGGGCAATATTGACCAAGAACGTTACAAAGAATACAAGGTTTTTGCGGCACTCTCTTCCTCTAGCCCCAAGTACAAGCTCCCCAAAAGGGCTTCACTCAGGCGTTTTGCACCTACGCCACGCAATCAAGGACAACAAGGCTCTTGTGTTGGTTGGGCCAGTTCTTATGCCGCCCGAACAATTCTCGAAGCCGTACGCACCGGCAGCAATCCCAATCAGTTGGCTTACAGCCCTTCTTTTTTGTACAATCAAATTGGCGTGCCCAATTGCCAAGGTGCATTTACAGGAGAGGCATTAGAACACATGAAAAATAAGGGACTAATCGAGTTTTCCAAATTTCCCTATGACCCCAATAGCTGCAACCACAAACCCAACTCACAAGAATTGCGTGAAGCGATGAACCACCGCATCAAAGGCTACAATCGCCTCACCAAAACAGGCCGCAATTACGATGTAGACCTAGAAGCCGTCAAACAAAATATAGCGCAAGGTGCGCCCGTGATTATTGCCGCCAAAGTCCCCTACTCCTTTCAGAATATGATTGGCAAAAAACTTTGGCAACCTACCAGTGCCGAACGCCGACAAGTCGATCGGCTAGGCGGTCATGCTATGTGTCTAATTGGTTATGATGATACTAAACAATTATTTGAAATTCAGAATAGTTGGGGAACCGAATGGGGCGATAATGGCTTTGTGTATGTCAAATACAACGATTTTAAGATTTTTTGTAGAGAGGCTTATGGTATTTTTCCTGAACAAAAAGCAAGCACCAAAGCCGCCACAGAAATTGCCATTGAATGTGGCATTTACAGCCCCAACCGCAAAACGGGCTTCAACTTGCGTCGAATCAAGGGCAATCTTTTTGAAACCACTAGCCCTATCAAAAAAGGCACTCCTTTCAAAGTCGAAATCACCAATTCATTAGAGTGCTTTACCTATGTATTTAGCAAGGAAGTAGACCAAGGCAATCGCCAAGGAGCAGCCATTAAGGTTTTTCCGCCGTCCAATCAATATTCACCTTATTTGGGGATTGTGGGCACACGCCTATTTCCAAGAGAAGGGGTTTTGGAAGCCGACCAAGCAGGCAATCGGGATTATATGGCTATTGTTTATTCCAAAAAAGAACTCAATCCCGACCAAATTCGCCAACGCATAGACCAAGCTGGACGTGGCAATTTTTATGATAATGTCATGGCTGCTCTAGGCAAACGTGCCTTTAGCAATTTAAATTACACCAAAACATCGGGCAACAGCATTGCTTTTAAACAACGCATCAGTTCCAATCAAGATATTGCAGTAGTCGTTATTGCTATGGACAAAAGATAACACAAGTACGATATACAATAGACACAGCAGCACTGTTTTAGGAATAATAATTCTTAGAATGGTGCTTTTTGATTTAAAACAAGAAACACAATAGATTTTTGTTAAAAACCGTTAAGAATAAAAGATAAAAATTAGAATTTTGGCATTTTTTTAGTTGCAGAATTAATAATTCAATATCAAATTTCCATTCTTAATTATCACTATTCTCTAACACTCTACAACTGCTGCATAATGGCTTACAACTCTACGCTCAAACTTACTATTCTGATTGGTTTAATTTTCTCCTTACTAGGTACCAACAGCCACGCTCAAGCGTGGAAATTAGCCAAAAGTAAAAATGGCGTAACGGTAGAAACTCGCTTTATCAAGGGGTGGAGCATCAAACAATACCGAGCAACCGTTTACATCAAAACTACCCTAGAGGAAGCGGTAGAAACCTATCGAAATCCAGCAAAACGCAAAAGCTTTATGGCGAGAAGTTTAGTTGTAGAAAACCTAAAAGTAAATTCTAAAAACGACATTATCACTTACAATGTCGTCAAAGCACCTTGGCCCGTTACCAATAGAGATAACATCACCCACTCTATTTTCACCTATTCGCCCAACAAAGTATACGTAAAAATGAAATCCATCCCCGACTATATTCCCAAAAAGGAAGAGTTTGTACGCATCCCTAGATCCGAAGGCTTTTGGATATTTGAAGACCAAGGCAATGGCACGATTAAGGTAGTGCAACAATCGGTTGCTGATTTGGGGGGCAGTGTGCCAGACTGGGCCGTTAATTCCTCTATTGTAGAAGGGCCTTATGATGTATTATTGGCACTCAAAAATGTGCTGGAGCAATAATTTATACAAGCACCACAAAAGACTAGAAGCCATTCCAAATGAAGGGAATGGCTTCTATTTTATTATACTAACGGCTATCAAGCAGACTGATTTAGAATAGAATGGATGGTATATTGATTGGCAGGCTCTTTTTCTTGTAATTTTCGCATTTCGGCAGCCGTATTTTTTAAATCCACACGCAATAAGAGCTCAAACGGAATATTAAAACTAATGGCTATTCTACGAGCAAGCATTGGAGTGAGCGGCCTTGCCCCCTCTATGTACTTACGCAAATTAGAATCCTTCATCCCCCAGACCTCCGCCAATTGCTTTTTGGGAATTTTGGCAATATCCTTAAACAATTGCATCCCTTTTTTGATATAAAAACCAACAGGTTGAACATCTCTTGGTGAGCTGGCTTGCACACAGAGTTGCATTTCTAATTTGAGATGAAACAACGCCTCTTCTAGTTGCTCCTCTAGGCTACGGGCATTATAATGTTGCTTTAGATGCTCTCGAAAAGATAATTTTTGTTGTGTGGTCACTTTGCTCGGACTATTTAATCCAATTCGTGCTTCTAGTTCTGTATTATCTGGCATAGTCAAGTTGATTTAGGTGGAAGTTGTTTATGAGAATAGGTGGCAGCTTTCTACAAAGTTGTTTAAAAACAAAATTTGCTCTAATTTGCTACGCCCATGAGTTCACCTTATGAGTAGCAATAAGCTGTTTTCAAACATTTCTACAAAAAGACAGCAAATATTCGTATTAAGAACGTACTAAGTATTTTTCTATCAATTTATTGCCTGCCTCTTTGGTTATAAATAACAGATTGCTATCTTCCCAGCGTTTCGCACCATATTTTTGGCAGTATAGGCTCATGAGGCGAATTTCGTGTGCTGGATTTTTTTCTCCTACTTCAAATGCAAGAATACCTTTATTATAATGCTGACCAAATTTGGAACTCAATAAATAAGCATAAGCCAACAAACACCCTGCTACATAATTATAGCGTTTGGATTGGCCAAAATTGTGCGGTGCCACCTCTAGCAAAGGCATAAAAGGCAATAGTGGCTCGGTTCCTCCTTGTGGTTGAAGTTGAAACGCCATACAACCTTCCAACGCTTCTGAATCTGCAATTTTCAAAGCATAAGTGGTACAATTTTTTAGTCCTTTTAGTTGTTTTGCAAAATTAAAATGCCATCCTTCTTGCATAGAAGGCAATTCATTAGCTCCTATTCCTACAATCACCGCCTCTACCAAGGTTGCGGCAGCTACATCCAAAACATTCACTTCCATATTTCGTCTATCTTATTAACAACAAAAATAGCTTTTTAGTTGTACATTTTGTATAATTTTTTACTTTTTTATTTTTTTTGTCAAAAGTGACACTCCTCCTAAACTATTAAGAAAGCAGCTTGTAAGATATAAGACCTGTTCGCATCTTTACTTCTTTCCAATACAATTCATTGACACTGTACCAAATCTATCAAAGCAACCATTATGAAAGTTTTAACTTGGAGTATTTTATTAAGTTTATTTTGCTGGAGTTCCACACCAGAATCTGTACATGATTTTACCATGAACAATATAGATGGTGAACCCGTGTCGCTAAGTACCTACCAAGGAAAGGTATTATTAATTGTGAATACTGCTAGTAAATGTGGCCTAACTCCTCAATATAAGGATTTACAAAATTTGTATGAAGAATACCAAGAGCAAGGATTAGAAATACTAGGCTTTCCTGCCAATAACTTTATGGCCCAAGAACCGGGCAAAAATGCCAAAATCAAACAATTTTGTAAAGACAAATACCAAGTAACTTTTCCCATGTTCTCCAAAATTTCGGTCAAAGGCCACGAAATACATCCTTTGTATGCTTATTTGACTAGAAAAGAACAAAATGGGGTACTAGATGCGCCAGTAGCGTGGAATTTTCAGAAATTCTTAATAGACCGCCAAGGAAAAGTGATAAAATCCTTTGCTCCAAGAGACAAAGTAACGGATAACAAGGTCTTGAGAGCCATCAAGAAAGCACTAAAAAAGAAATAGGCATCTAATCAATACAAACAGCCCTCTTGATGCGTATCAAGAGGGCTGTTTTTTTATGAATTATAACTTGAAATTAAGTAGTCCTAAAAAGCATAATAAAGACCTATTCGGTACTGCCAGAAAGTAGTATATACAGGTGGCGGCCCATTGACACGCTGGTTAAACCAAAGTGCATTGACCAATACTTCTGTCGTAATCGAAAAACCTTTCTCAAAAGCAGTATTATAACCAATGCCCAAATTGACCGCAGGTACAAACTGTCGGGTGAGCCTGCCCGTAGTAGAGACAACCGTATGGTTCAAGTATTCGCCCTCCACATGTGCATACAACCCTTGCAAACTTCTAACATTGGCAAACGGACGCAAATTGGCAAACACCCTTCCACCATATACATTATCACCAACATAACGCGTACCATTCCAGTAAGCTGTATAAATATAGGTAGCCCCCACTCCTACTCCTACATGCCTATTTAATAAATACCCCACATAAGGAGAGGCATCCAAAAAAATAAAATTCCCAAACAAGACACTAAAGGTCATCCCCACAAACAGATTTTCTACATCCAAAATATTTTTGCGCCCTTCTGCTACAGGTGTTCTAGGATTAACAATGCTGACACTATCAATCATCTCATCATCAATCTGTGCCTGAACAGCAGTACTCAAGGTCAGTAAGATTGCAAAAAGGTAAAAATAACGTTGCATACTGGTTGATTTATAAAGTTGTTTTAAGATAACAAGATTATTGCTATGGGTAGAATAGCAAGTTTGGGGACATCATTTGCACAAAAAATATTAACAAAACACCGTATTTTCCCAACGGTTTTACAAAACATTGCGTTTTTAGAAGTAGAATCGAGTTTTAGTCTTCACAATTCATACCAAAACACCTAGTAAAGACGTTAAATACTAGAGAAGCTTTGGTAAGACGATTGAAGGCATGAATTATCTTTTTTTGCTTATTCCCATTGGAAGATCAAAACTACTAAAAGCTTTTGCATTTAAGCTGGTTATTAGAGAAGTTAGACCAAATATTTTTAACAACTTCTTTTATTAGAATGATGTACAATTTGTCTGAATGAAATATTCTACAAAAAATACCGATCAAGAACTTGTAAAGGGCTGCCGCAAAGGCAATCGCCTAGCACAAAAGTTTTTGTATGAGCGTTACTTCGGTAAAATGCTTGGTATTGCTATGCGGTATACCAAACACCAAGAAGAGGCAATAGAAATCCTAAATGCCGCCTTCCTAAAAGTGTTTACAGGATTAGACAAATATCAGGACAACAATAACTTAGCTGGCTGGATTGCCAAAATCGTTTTCAATAGTGCTATCGACCATGTACGACGACATACCAAATACCGAAAAGTGATGAACTTTGAGGTAGAACAGGATTTGCCCGTCTACAATGATAGCATCAACCATCTTCAAGCAGAGGATTTATTCAAACTCATTCAACAACTTCCCACTGCCTCCCGAACTGTATTTTGCTTGTATGTAGTAGACGGCTACAAACACAAAGAAGTAGCCGAAATGCTCAATATTACAGTTGGGACATCAAAGTGGCATTTAGCGAACGCACGCAAGGAACTACAGCGAATGATTCGACAACAAGACAGAGAAGAATTACTCGTTCGTGGTTACTAACCATTTTATGTGTTTGAACAAAAAAAAACTCCTAATAAAGTAGAAAGACTGAATGCGATGAACAAATTTTACAACAATGAAGATGATTTCCTGCGCCACAAGCTCACCAGCCACGAGTTTGATGCGCTACCACAAGCTTGGGAGCAAATGTCTGCTCTCTTAGACAGCCAACCTGCTGTGGCTCGGCGTTCTGCCGGTTACTATTGGTGGGGCTTGTCTATCGCTGCCCTTTTATTTGGAGCTACTAGTGGTATTTATTATTATAATAGTAAGAATATCCCTGCCAACTCTTCCCAGCCTACTACTACCATTACTGCCAATACGCCAATGGCTTCTATAAATCAATCAGGTAATAGGTATAACCACAAAAACCAACAGTCGGTCATTGCATCTGCCGAGCAAACAACCAATGCTGCTGCCTCTATCCATACAGAAGCGGCTTCAACTATTGCTCCTGCAATACAACAACAACAACAACAAGCAAACAATACGATTACTGCATCTAGTACACACCATACCACTAGTACTGCATCTAGTAATTCTACACTTATTGCTAAGAATAATAATGGTAATAGTAATTCCAACAACTTTGCTACCACTAGTCCTAATCCAACTGTTAGCACAGCTAATACCCATACAAACGTAGAAACAACTACGGCAACCAATACAAACAACGAACAAGAGATTCCATTGGTAGCCAATGCAGCTACTACGACACCTAAAGTTCTAACAGAAGAACAGCAGCGTCGAATTAAGAAAACTCGCACCGAAATTATTTATCAGTACTCTACTACTCCCCTCAAGGCATTGCAAGAAAGAAGAAAACAAGCAATCGGAACGTTTGGCATCAAGGAAGAAGTAGACTTTAAAAAATCACCCATCAAATTTGGAGTTACCGTAGGCGCAAGCACACAATTGCCTGCTATCAGCCCCCAAAAAGTGGCTTTTAGACCTACAGTTGGCGCACAAGTAAGTGGCCAGTTTGCCAAACGCCACCACATTCAGGTAGGCGCTCAATACAAAAACTTGGCGGTAGATACCGATGCCCCTGCCGAAAACAGTTCCTACTCTGGAGATAACAACCAAAGCCAACACCAAGCACACCAAATTAGAGGCATCAACCTAATAGAGTTTCCTGTTGTATACAAAGTACATCCACACCCCAAATACAATTTACAAGCTGGTGTAAAACCTGCTATTGTACTAGGTGTAAATTCAGAAGCCAAAAAAAGTGTTGATTTGCGTCAAGCCAATCTAGGGCTTTCCTCTTGGGACTTGGGTGTATTATTAGGAGCAGAATATTCCTTGAACAAAAATTGGTCTATTGGCATACAATACACCTTAGGGCTTTTTAATATGGCCCAAAATGCACAACCGCTGCATGACCAACAACAAGCAGCCAATAACCTTTCAAGTGATCCAATGCCAGCACAAGCCATCCACAAAGACAACGAATTGTTGGTTCCTGTTGGCAATACTCCAAGCACCAGCCACTATATCCGCATACCCAAACAAATCAAAAACAGTGATCTCCAATTGCTTTTGAAATACAATTTCTAAAACACTTGGTGAAGTATTACCATAAAAATTCGCACTTTTGCCCTACAACATTCCTTCTAATCCAGAGGGAATGTTGTTTTTTATTCATGAAGCTGTTTACAACATCCTATTTGAGAATTTAAACGCATGACACCACCACTATTCAAAGCAGCAGATTTAGACGCTCTAAGAGCATTAATTCCTACGCTGTTACCTTTTGTCCAAAAACACAAAAAAATCGCCTTTGTAGGCGAAATGGGCGCAGGCAAAACCACCCTCATCAAATTACTTTGTGAGGCACTAGACGCATTAGATACCGCCACAAGCCCCACCTTTGCTATTGTTAATGTATATGCTACACCCACCATTCCTATACACCATCTGGATTTATATCGACTAAATTCTGAAGAAGAAGGATTTTCTATCGGTCTCTTGGAACTTTTTGAGGATAATAGTTATTGTTTTATTGAATGGCCGCAAGTCATGGAAGCCTACTTGCCCGAAGAAACCCTTTGGTTAACACTAACGGTAGGAGACCAAGAAGAGCGACTTATTCAATTACAAACAACAATGCCATAAAAAACAGAAAAAGTTATTTTTTTCTTGCCAAAATTTTGCATTTTGTTTTTGATACTCTATATTTGCATTCGCTTCGAGGAAGTAATGGCCCATGGTGTAATTGGCAACACTCCGGTTTTTGGTACCGTCATTCAAGGTTCGAGTCCTTGTGGGCCAACAAAAAGTCTCTAATCAACTGATTAGAGACTTTTTTTATTGTAGCCTGTCCATCTGCCCCCCTAACACTCCATCCTCCCCAAAAAACTTACAGCTAGTCTTATTACAATAGTTTTTTTTTGAGAGTTTTGATTTACAATTACATTAATATAAACGACTTAGGAGTATTTTTGAAGTTATTTTTTTTGAAATCTCGCAAAAGAATATAAATTTGTAATTAACTTCCCTTAAAAGCATACCATTAACCCTTAGTTTAGCGTTTAAACTATAAATCATTCCCCTCAATTATATTCCTACCTTCAACATACCCATTACACCAGTATTCTGTAGATAAAGCGTCTAATTAACTCCAATAGAGTAGAGCAGTTTTTAAGGCATTTTGTAATTAAAATTTTGACATTTTTACTTAGTGGATTAATTATAATACTACAAAAAAACATTACAGCTATTCTGGTAATAAACGAACAACTAACTATGAACAAAGGAGAGTTAATTGATAGAATTGCTAAAAAAGCAAGTTTGAGAAAAGCAGATGCAGCGGCTGCCCTTGATGCAGTATTAGAATCTATTCAAGAAGCCCTAGAACACGGAGAAAAAGTAACCCTAGTCAACTTTTGCACGCTTTATCCTAGCTACAAAGCTCCCCGAAAAGGGATCAACCCCTCTAACAAAAAACCAGTGATGATAGGGGAAAAAGTAACGGTCAAATTCAAGACAGGCAAAATACTAGCCGATGCTGTCAACAATCCCAAACTCCTGAAAGCATTAAAACCTGATCCAGAATCCAAAAAGTAGCTCAAGCTACTTTTCGTGTACTGCCTTGGCTATAGATGCCATCAACTGTGGTTGCTGTTCCAACAAATTCCCCACAACAATGACATCAGCCCCTGCCCTCACATTGGCCTGTGCTTGGGCAGCGGAGCGAATGCCCCCACCTATGATAAGTGGAATATCGACCGCAGCACTAACGGACTCTATCATGGTGGTACTAATTGGGCGTTGTGCGCCACTACCTGCATCCATATAGAGCATTTTTAGCCCAAGCAATTCGCCAGCCATTGCGGTGCAAACAGCTATACTGTCTTTGTCGGCAGGTATTGGAAAGGTATTGGACATGTAAGAAACGGAGGTAGGCACGCCTCCATCTATCAGCATATAACCTGTCGAAATGATTTCTAAGGGGCTAATTTTTAGATAAGGAGCAATTTCAACATGTTTTCCTATCAATAATTCTGCATTCCTACCAGAGATAAGCGACAATAACAAAAGACCATCGGCTCGGTAACTCAATTGGCGAGAACTCCCCGGAAATAAAATCACAGGAATAGATGCTTGTGCCTTAATCAAAGAGATCATCTCATCCAATTCATTATTTACAACCAAACTTCCCCCTACAAAAAAATAATCGACTTGGGCTTGTACCGCCAACTCCACCAAGGGAGGGATTTCTGCGATTGTTAGCTTATCGGGATCTATCAGTACTGCAAACTTCTTCTTTCCTGCCAATTTGTCTACTAAAAGCTGCTTGTAAATTTGATATTCTGCCATAATGACCTTTTTAAAGAAAAATGCGCCTTAAAAAAGGTAAAAGTAGGGTTTTAAAAACAATTTATGAATGCTATTAGGCTGCTTTTGTTTAAGATTCCTCCCAAACCAAGCTATCTCCGCCCTCCAATCCATATATTCGCCCTTATTCCAAAATAGTCCTACTGATTGGCTTATTTGTTGCAGTTAAAATAAATAAATCACAGGCTATTTTTGGTAAAAAAATGCGTTATATTTTGCAGTTTTTTTATAATTCTTCCATACACAATTAATACATTTAATACCTGATTTCGGCACGGTATAACACAGCATTTGCCTTCCCTACAGCGTTATCCATTATAGCAACAATGACCGCCCTTTATTTCATTCACTAACTATCTAAACAATTTGCTTATGCGTTTATTCTTATTGCTCTCAGCGTTTATTACAATGGCATTTATTGCTTGTGATAAGACCACCGAACCAGAAGTTCCAACAGGAACCTTAGAACTAATTTTTAAAGCGCGCTATGAAGGCGCACCTATGCCAACCTACAGCGACATCAATACAGGCAAAACAGAACCGTCTAGTCTTCTTTTTAAGAAAATAGAATTTTTTATTTCTGAAATTAAGGGCAAACAAGATGGAAAAATGGTTGAGATAGCTGATGTAAGTTATGTTACACTCAACAACTTATCCGATGCCGCCAAAGCTGAAGAAGGCTACAAAGTGACCTTAACCAATGTACCTGTGGGCGATTATAGCCAACTGGCCTATGGTGTGGGGGTGCCCGATGCCATCAATGCAACCTCCCCCGGAGATTATGACTCGAACTCCCCTTTAGGCATGAATGCCAATTACTGGGCGAGCTGGCAAAGCTATATCCTCTGCAAGATTGAAGGCGATGCAACCCTAGCCAGTGGTCTAAAAGAAGGATTCTTGTACCATGCTGGTGTCAATGGTATGTATCAAGAACGCACCTTTGACAAAGACTTTACCATCAATGAGGGAGAAACTAGTACGCTTGTTTTCCACCTTCACGCTAGAGATTTGTTCTTTAAGTCAGGACAAGAAATTGATGTCGTAGCCGATCCTAGCACCCATTCAGGGCCAGCAGGGAGCGATGCTTATAAATTGGCAGAAAAAGCAATTACCAATTTGGCCGATGCCTTGCATGTTCAATAAGTAAGTTGCACCGTTTTTGGGTTGTTCACAAAAGTTAGCGCTTTTGTGGACAACTATTTTGCCTAAATTTTCGCCTATGTACTACAAGATTTTTACTGTTTTTTTTCTAATTATAATTGGAGTCATTGCTTGTAGGCCAACCTCAGAGACCTTGTTCTCCAAAGCAGACAACGACCTGAGCAATATTCCTTACCGTCCTACAGCGTATACCGTTGTCCCCCCCCAAGGTTTTCCTGCTATGGAAATCCCTGAAGATAACCCCATGACAGAAGAAGGCATTCGTTTGGGTAGACATCTGTTTTATGATCCTATTCTTTCTTTCGATTCAACAGTTTCTTGTGCGAGTTGCCACCAACAAGAGAAGGCGTTTACGGATGGGAAGGCATTTTCTACAGGTATTAATGGCTTGACTGGTAAGCGCAGTTCTATGTCCTTGATAAATGTAGGCTATAACTGGGTGCGTGGGCGCAAGCACAATTTTATGTGGGATGGGCGTTTTGCTACCTTAGAGGAGCAAGTCATCAAAGGGCCCATTGTTGATCCTGTAGAAATGGCCAACACCCGAGAGAACCTAGAACGTACCTTGCGAAAACACCCCCTTTATCCACCAATGTTTAGGGCAGCTTTTGGCATTAGCAACAGCCAAGAAATCACACTTGAAATGGTGGGCAAGGCCATTGCCCAATTTGAACGCACCCTCAACTCTGCCCGTTCTATGTATGACAAAGATGTTTGGGATAGTTTTGTTTATTTGAATCCACAAGAACTCAATGGTATGGAAATTTTTATAGGGGATGCGGCTGGTGCGCCTAGCAGCAAGGACGGCGAATGCGCCCATTGTCATAGTTTTTCGACCAACAAAGCACTGTTTGCACGCAATGAGTTTTCTAATAATGGTCTCGATAGTGCTGTTAGTTTAGTCCATTTTTTGGATTATGGCTTAGGAGGAATTACCAGCAATACACCCGACAATGGGATGTTTAGAGAGGTGAGCCTAAGAAATATTGCCCTGACCGCCCCCTATATGCACGATGGCCGCTTCCAAACCTTAGAGGAGGTGATGGAACATTACACCCGTGGCGTACATCCTGCGCCCAACTTGGCCTCCGAGCTTAGTACGGCCACCACCCTACCCCAATTAACCGCATCAGAAAAGGAAGACGTTATTGCTTTCTTGCACGCTCTAACAGATACTAGTTATATTTACAAGGAAGAATGGAGCAATCCTTTTGAGCATTCGGAGAATTAAAAGCAAATCATCAATAGCTATGAAAAATACCATTATACTATTTACCCTATTCTTGTTTGTGCTGGTTGCTTGTGTACCAACAGAGCCTTTGGATATGGGAAGGGATCTAAGCCATATCAACTACAATCCTACGGCTTATACGGTGGTGCCGCCCAAGGGACTTCCCCCTATGGAAATTCCAGCCAATAACCCTATGACCGAAGAGGGCATTCGCTTGGGCCGACACCTGTTTTATGATCCCATTCTTTCTTTGGATTCGACTATTTCGTGTGCCAGTTGTCACAAACAAGAAAAAGCCTTTACCGATGGTATGGCACTCTCTACTGGTATTGATGGCTTGGTAGGCAAGCGCAGTTCTATGTCGTTAATTAATGTGGGATATAATTGGATTCGCAGCAGAGCGCACAATTTTATGTGGGATGGCCGTTTTGCTACATTGGAGGAACTCTCTATCAAAGGGCCTATTGTTGATCCCGTAGAAATGGCCAATACCCTAGAAAACCTAGAGGAAACCCTCCAAAAACATCCCACTTATCCCGATATGTTTAGAGAAGCCTTTGGGATTAGCAACAGCAAAGAAATCAAAGCAGAAATGGTGGGCAAAGCCTTGGCGCAGTTTCAACGCACCCTCAACTCGGCCAATTCTATGTACGACCAAGATGTGTGGGTACCGGGGGTGTTTATGAGTACACAGGCGGTCAATGGCCGTGATCTTTTTGAGGGTGATGCCAATGGTTTGCCAAGCAGCAAAGATGCCGAATGCGCCCACTGCCATAGTTTTTCTACCCAAAAAGCCTTGTTTGCCCGCAATGAGTTTTCTAATAATGGATTGGACTCGGTTACTAGTCTGACCGATTTCTTGGATTATGGATTTGGCGGTGCTACCAATAATACGCCTGATAACGGCATGTTTAGAGAAGTGAGTTTGAGAAATATTGCTCTCACTGCCCCCTACATGCACGATGGCCGTTTCCAAACACTAGAAGAAGTACTCGACCACTATGTAAGTGGCGTACATCCTGCCCCCAACTTGGCCTCCGAACTCACGACCGCCAACAGCTTGCCCTATCTCACGCAAACCGATAAAGAAGATATTATTGCGTTCTTGCACGCACTCACCGATACCAGTTATATTCATAAAGAAGAATGGAGCAATCCATTTGAGTAAATTTTAGATTTTTTGTCTTTATACGCAACATCCTATAGTGGGAATACAACCCAAGTATAGGATGTTGTGTTTTATCTTCATAGATTTTACTTATTTTAGCCTTTCTTAATTATTCCACTTTCGTAAATAACCAACTTGTGTCACGTTCCTCCTTTTATTTATTTCTAATACTATCCTTTTGCCTCACTGCCTGTATTACCACAAGCACCACTACTACTACCGCTACCACAGAAACCAACAACACCACTACTCAAGATGGTCGCCAAATTGTTGTACGTCAAGCAGGGCAATTGCAAGTCGTAGAACCCGACACCATACGCCTAGAACCCAATCCGTATTCCTCCTTGGTAGAAATTAGAACCCGCTTTGGCACCATGAAAGTAGAATTGTTCTTTGATGCAGAAGGACACCGAGCCAATTTTCTAAAGCTCGCCAAAGAAGCCCAATACGATAGCCTGCTTTTTCATAGAGTGATTAAGGGTTTTATGGCACAAGGAGGCGACCCCAGCTCCAAAAATGCAAAAGCTGGAACACGCTTGGGTAGTGGCAGCACTGGCAACGAGCAGCCTGCCGAAATTGGGCAGCATTATTACCACATCAAAGGGGCATTGGCCGCAGCGCGCCAACCCGATGAAATGAATCCAGAGAAAGTCTCTTCGGGCAGTCAATTTTATATTGTGCAAGGCAGTTCTGTAGCACCTATTCAGTTGGATAAGAATGAGCGAGAATACGACATTGTGTATACGGAAGAACAGCGAAAATTGTATTATAAATTGGGTGGAGCACCGCAGTTGGATATGGAGTATACGGTTTTTGGGCGGGTGTATGAAGGCTTTGAAGTCATTGACAGCATTGCGGCACAGCCTACCGATGCCTATGCCCGTCCTCAAGAGGATATTCGGATGTTTGTGAAGGTGATTCGGGAGTAAGCAAGGAAAAGGTATAGAGCAGAACACAACCGTAGTTGTGCCCTGCCCATCAATGATTCTTAATTTAAGGATGTACATGGAATCTAATTGTATCCATGGCTTCCTCTCCATTATGATTCGACACTTTCGTAATCAATTCATAATCAGAATGTACACTTGCAGAGGCTATCACAAAAGTATCTACCTCATGGCTGGTACTGTGGGTATGTCCATGCAAATGCAGCAAATCCATCATCATGGTCTTATTCATAACATGGATATGATACTCATGCAATTCGTCATCATCCATAAAATGCACCTTCACAGGTATCGTATCTCCTGCATTATACATAGCACCATCTACAGGCTTGTGAACATGTACGCTAGGTTTGCTCACATTGTCATCAATATTGTTTTTATCTTTGGTACATGCTGTAAACGCAAGCACTAATAAAAGAATGCTGGTAAAAATGATCGTGTTTTTCATGATAATATTGTAATTGTATACTTCATGAATTGTTTGTACAAATCCATGAAGTGTTAAGTAATTTTGTTTTCTAAAATAAATAATTGAATTGAGCCATCAGACGTGCTTCTGAGTGTACTTGCCCACTCGCCATATACTGCCAAACCGGCTGTTGATACTCCAAACCTATTTGAATATTTTTGTAATAACACTGCAAACTAGCCGTGGCCAACAATTGCGTTCCACCAGAATAAATTCTATCGTAGCCCCTATTCTTATTGCGTGCCAAATGCTCCAATTGTAAACCACCCTGAGGGGCAAAAGTCCATGCTTTGGCCTTGATAACCCCAAAGCCCACCATACTGCTGCTCCATTGGTTGCCCAATTGATAACCCTCTGGATTGGCGGTATTGATTTGATAGGTGGTACTCCAATTGATGCCCCATTTTTTTTGGCGCAAGGTATAAGCCCCTGATAGAATAAAACTCCATGCCCCTGTTCCCAACTGAAAAGCAATGGGTAATGGCACTCCATCCTTATCCAAAGCCCTGTGATTGCCTGTTGGAGCCTGCACCCCACCCCCCAACATCAAATTATGCTGGGTCTTGGCCGAAGAATCTTGCAAGACATTATTATATACTTGATAAAAGCCCAAGACAGAAATATCTGACAAGCCCATTAGGCGTGTAAAATCATCATTCGCTGTTTCTTGAATGTTAATCTTGTATGGCACAAAGGCCAATAGCTGCACCCGTGGATGTGGATAAATGCGTGTTTGTAGGCTTAGATGGTAATAATAATCGCGTGTGTACTCCCCTGTAAGCCCATCGTGTCCATTCAATGCGCCCATAGTACTGTAACGCCCCAATAAACCAATGTAATGTTTATTAAAGTTGGGAAAAAGGCCATTCTGATAATTGCCTACTACTGGACAACCACCATCACAGCTCCACACAGCAGTGGGCACAGCACTGAGCAATAGACACAGCAAGCCCCACCACAACTGATGTTGTTTCATAACGTAAGTGAATTAAAGTGGTACTTTGTTGTGGCCTACTTAATTGGAAATTGTTTAAATTTACTTGCGTAAGCGAGTGCGCTTTGCTCATAAACTCGCCGCAAACTCGATTCAATACAACTTCATTCTAAGGAGTCCTAAAAAACAGGCATGTTCACACAAAAGATCAGCGAAGCAACAGCATAACAGCGAGCTATACGACCTCATGAAATCCACACAAAGTACGTTCTTAAAACAAAAAAGAAGGATTTAACTAAGAATAGAGAGGGGTTAAATCTTGGGGAGGATCCAAGAGCTCAAAGGCTGCTAGGTGGTTATAATGGTTGATATACCCGCCTATGCTAGTTCTGTTATACCAGCCGCTCAACCTTTGTGAAGCAAGAGAAGAAAGGGTTATTAAGGGTTGTAATAAGCCTATGAGTGGCTTTAGTTGTATTTCTTTGATAGGATTGGGCGCATCCTTAGAATCGGTGTCTTCACCAGCCGCCAACATATTTTTCAGGTGGCACTTACCATTACATTTGAGGGCTGGGCGGCTTTTGTTAATACAAAAATCATTGGTAATTTGCTCTTTCTGGAAGGCATAGTAGGCACATACGATGCCCTGATAGCCCGCTTGTGCCACTACTAACAATATCCATACTATGCAAATCCAATTCTTCATGCCACAAAAGTAAAATTTTATTCCATAGAGTGCAAGTGTAGTGGGCATTTACTTTGACCGATTCAATGTTAAAATAAAAATACCTAGCACTACACCTGCCCCTTTGTTTCTAGTTGTCTTAATCCACAAGCTCCTCCATACTATTCTTAAATTCCAAAGCAGGATCGGGTTGATTTCTCAATAAATCTTCAAAAGTCTCTCTGGCACGAATCAAGTGGGCTTGTCCCTGATGTATCAACACCTCAGCAGGGCGGTATCGGCTGTTATAATTAGAAGCCATAGAAAAACAATAGGCTCCTGCATTCTTAAACGCCAAAATATCTCCTGCCTTAATTTCATTAATTCTTCTATTCCAACCAAAGGTATCCGTCTCACAAATATACCCCACTACGGTGTAAATTTTTGGTTTGCCCAATGGATTGGAAATATTCACAATATCGTGGTGTGCGCCATAAAACATAGGACGAATCAAGTGATTAAAACCCGTATCTAAGCCAGCAAAAACCGTAGAAGTCGTCTGCTTTACCACATTGGTTCTAGCCAAAAAAGTCCCTGACTCACTCACCAAGTATTTACCAGGTTCAAATATCAAAGTCAAATCCTTACCTGTTTCCGCACAAAAGGCATTGAACTGCTCCGTAATCATGGCCCCAAACTGCTCCATATCCGTAGCAATATCATGCGCCTTGTATTTTACTTTGAATCCAGAACCAAAATCAATGTACTTCAAATCTTCAAACTCCCGTGCCACCCCAAACAACAATTCGGCAGCATGGGCAAACACCTCTACATCCAGAATATCAGAACCCGTGTGCATGTGTACCCCTTCAATGTTCATGTTTAAGGTTTTTACCAAACGATGCACCAAGGGCATTTGATGAATGGAAATACCAAACTTAGAATCAATATGCCCCACCGAAATTTTGCTATTGCCTCCTGCCATAATATGTGGATTGATACGCACACAAAAAGCCTTGTCAGGATGCTGTAAGCCCATGTATTCCAAGGTTTCAATATTATCAATATTTACCCGAACGCCTAAACGAATAGCCGCTTCCAACTCCTCGATAGAAACAGAATTGGGGGTATACATGATTTCCGAAGGGGTAAAACCTGCCTCCAAACCCAGCAAAATCTCCTGATAAGAAACCGCATCCAAGCCAGCCCCCAACTGCTTGAGCAAACGCAAAATACTGATATTGGTCAATGCCTTGCAAGCATAGTGAATCTTGACCTTAGAAACCCCGCTCAAAGCTTGGGTCATGGATTGGTACTGCTGTTGGATTTTGGCCGCATCGTACACAAATAAAGGTGTTCCGTACGTCTCTGCTAGGGCGGCTGCATTCTGCCCACCAATTTCAAATTGTTCTGTTTCTCTGTTAAAAAGCATGATTGAATGTTGATTTGAAGTAAAGAAGTTGTTCTAATCTAAACAAAAAAGCGACTAACCCTATTGGACCAATCGCTTGTAGTATATATCTATGTTTATTTTTTGCTAAATGATTGTCCAATAGCCAGCCTCCCAATCACATTTCTGTTTCTTGGTAGCTACACACAATACGGCCTTTTTACTAGCATTTACTGCTGTAAAAAAATTATTAATGGTGCTATGTTTTGGTTGAATCATATTCTAAGATAGAATTTTTGTGACAACATAAGAATTTTGGAAGGTAAAAAATTGGCTTATCTATTAAATTTAGTCCCAATTTGTAGATACCAAACAAAAGGTTTTGGTGCTTTGCCTAGGAAATTTTACCTTTCCTCTTTGCCCCCATTGATAATCAAACGCTATACATTATGTGGCATTACCATTTACTCTGTTTATTCGTACTCGCTTATTTTATTCCTACCAATGCCCAAAACAAACTGGAAGTAGCATTAAATAGCTTGGAACAAGATCCAGAATTGAAGCATGCTTCAATTAGCTTTTGTGCCATTCATGTCAAGAACAACACCATTTATGCCCAACGCCATGCCGATAAATCTCTTGCCCCTGCTTCCTCCATGAAGGTGATTACTACAGGGGCAGCCTTGGCTACTTTGGGTGCTGATTATACGTTTAATACTTATTTGGAATACAGTGGCAGCATTAGCGGTGGCACCCTAAGAGGCAATTTGTATCTACGAGGCACGGGCGATCCCTCTTTGGCCTCTCCTCTTATGGAAGGCGTGCCTGACAGAACAGCACTGATGAACAAACTGGTAACGGCTGTACAAAAAGCAGGCATCCAACGAATTGAGGGGGCAGTTATTGGCGATGGCAGTTTTTTTGAAGATCAAGTAGTTGTGCCTACTTGGCAATGGGGCGACGTGGGCAACCATTATGGGGCTGGCGTGAGTGGGCTCAATTATTATGACAATCTCTATTACATTTATTTTAGTAGAACCAATACCTTTGGAGCCATACCCAAAATTGACCATACAGATCCTGTTATTCCAGGCTTAGAAATCGACAATCGGGTTACACAAGCCGGCAGCCGCACAGGCGACAATGCCTATGTTTTTTCGGCCCCCTTTGGGCAACAAGCCATTATTCGGGGTACGATACCCAAGGGCAGTGGCCTGTTTGACATCAAGGGGGCTACGCCCGATCCTAGCCTATTGTGTGCCCATGATTTGCGTACTGCCCTCCTCAACCAAGGCATTGGCGTAAGCAAAGCCCCCACCACACAACGCCAATTTCAACGCCAAGAAGCTCGCAAAATTCTATTGACCCATCGTTCGCCCAAGCTGCATCTTATTTGCAAACACACCAACGAGGACAGCCGAAACATGTATTGTGAAGCCTTGCTCAAGGCTATGGGAGCCAAAGTAAAAGGAGCTGGCACCACCGAGAATGGCATTGCTGTAGTGATGGATTTGTGGCGTGCTCGTGGCGTAGATTTGAGTGGCTTTTTTATGAAAGATGGCTGTGGCTTATCGGCCAGAAACGGCGTGAGTGCCCGAACCTTTGCGGCCATTATGCGTAAGATGTATTTGGATAAGAATGCTTTTGGTGATTTTTATAATCAATTGGCAATAGCAGGGCGCACCGGCACTTTGAGGAATGTGGGGCGCAATTCATCGGCCGAGAATAATGTGCGTGCCAAGAGTGGCTCCATGAACAGAATTAGAAGCTACACGGGCTATGTTACCACCAAAAGCGGTCAATTTTTATCCTTTAGTATTTTGGTCAATAACTACTCTTGTTCGGGCTACCGAATGCGTAAAAAACTAGAAACCTTACTCATCGCCATGGCCGAGTCCAGCTAAGTCTTCCTCCTCCTCCTTGGGGGGCTGTTCTTGTGGTTCCTCTTCGCCATAATCCACCGTCAATTCGCAGGTGCTAAACAACAATCCCAAGGGTCGCAAGGCTGGAATATTGAGCAATAACACCGTCATAATTCCAAAAAGCGGCACGGCCAATATAATTCCAGTCAGGCCCCAAATAGCATTACCAACAATAACCACCAAAACCGTAAAAAATGGATGCACCTTGACTCGGTCGCCCACCACAAACGGCTGCAAAATATACCCTTCTACAAACTGTGCCACTCCAAAAGTGAGAATAATTCCAATAAGTACCGTGGTATCGCCCGAAGTGAGGTAGCCAAAGGCCATAGCCAAACCAAAACCCAAAATATTGCCTATATAAGGAATAAGTGTCAACAGGGCTGCAACCATACTAATTAGAATAAAATTATCCACCCCCGAAATGCCCAAACCAATGCTATACAAGACGGATAAGGCCGCCATCAAGGTCAAAATCCCTGTCAAATACTGTGGGGCAATGTCCGCACAAGCCGCAATAGTTTGGCGCAATGTCTCATGCTTCTCCTTGGCAAAAATACGCAAAATAAACGTCCGAAAACGTGCCCTATAAATCAACAAAAAGAACACATAAATCATTACCAACACCCAATTGGCGATAAAATCCCCAACAGAACCCACCCAACCAGCGACCACAGCACCGGGGTTAAATTCTGCACTCATCATATTATCAAAGGATGGGGTCATATCTCCTTCACTCAAGGGCGTTCGCTCGGCCAAGAACTGGCGCAACTGCAATACTTTGGGCTGCATGTTTTCCTTAATCACCGGCCATTTATCAACCAACACCTTGGATTGATAGGCCATCAAAGAAGCAAAACCGATAGAGATACCAAAAATAACAAAGGTACTAATAAAGGCCGCCACCCCTCTTTGCACCCCCTTGCGCTCTAGCCACTTGGCAAAGGGCAACATCACCAAAGCCATCAAAATACCCATTGTAAATGGTATCAAAAAGGATTTAGCACCCAACAATGCCATTACCAAAAAATAACAGCCGATAAAACTTATAATAATCCGCCCGTAAATTGTCCAACCTTGCTGCATATTCGTCTGGTTCTTTTTTTGATAATATTTGTAATAGCTGTTGGAGACAATGCCCCTTGCCTATGGCTGTTAAGTTCTAAAAAAACTAATCTAAATGCTGCTGTAAAAACCCCGAAGGGCAGGGCTGTTAAGTTCTAGAAAATGCCTCCGAATATTGTTGAAAAAATCCCGAAGGGCAATCTTACTAATTGATACAGTGTATCAATTAATAAGATTGTTATAGTAATAATGCCTATAAAATGCCTTTAAATCCCGAAGGGATGTCATTATCACCTTGTAGGGGTAATAATATCACCCTTTCAGGGCAATTTAACAATTGATACACTGTATCAATCATTAAATCGTCCCTTCGGGATTTACAATTTGCAGTATCAACAATTAGAACTTAACAGCCCTGTCCCTTGCCCCCAACAGTCTATTTATTCGGCAGCAACATAATCTTGCAAATACTGAAAATGAGGGCCTAATGCCCCGTCTTTGGCAATGGTAGCACGCTCCAGCATCCCTGTATCTTTCAATCCCAACAATTCTTCAATAACATGCTCCGTAAACTGCTCGCCAAATGATTTGGACGCATCCTTAGGCAGCTCATTGGGCAAATTATCAATGGTCATCATATCTACGGTATGCGATTGGTAGGGGGCTACACTTGCCTTAGAAGCAGGATCATACCCAAACACAGGATTATCAATAGTAGTGGCATACAACGTAGATGGAATAGAGGCCACAGGCGCAATATCGCAGGTAACATCAGCAATCACCCGAATATTAAAATCCTCTTGCTGCATCTCCTCGGCCGTAAAAAAGGCAGGGGCTTCATTGGCCCAATAAATGCCATTCACCATCAAATCTGCCACCTTGGTATACGGTGCAAAAATAGATTTGAATCGGGCAGGATGCTCAAAAAATTCGGCCAAATCAAAAGCCTTGCCCTCTTCCTTGGGAGCTGCATAATCCTTGCAATCCAACTGAGTATACACCGCCTCCTCATAGCTGTTGGCCAAAAATTCCTTGGGGCTTACTCTACGAATATTCATGTGTTCCAACACCTCTACTGCCCCATTGGCTACACGGCCTGTGCCTGTCACCACAATTTTCATGGCTGGAAATTTCAAGGATTGGTAGTAAGCAATGGCGGCCGCATAGTCGTCATATTGGTGCATTTGCTCCAACTCATACGCTCCTGTACGATTGCCGTACGTCATCATACCATTGTGCGCCCCTACAATGCCCGCAAAACGCCCAAAAGCAATTACTCGCTGATTTTTGGTATTGGTCAGCACCTCATAATCCATCAAGGTGATGTTTTTCTTTAGAATCTCTTGCAACAAAGCACGGTTATACGATTGCTTCTTGATGGTATGCGAGAAGAAAAAATAAGTTTTGTTGGGAATCAATTGCTCCTTAGGCACTTCCTTAATCCCCATCAATACCTCGCAATCGCTCAAATCCTCCTGCATCTTGACCCCTGCATTCTCATATTTATGATCAGGAATACAACGCCCCTTGGAGGGCTGTACCACCAATTCTAGCTCATATTGCTCTTGCAAAGCCACACATTGCTCGGGGGTAAACAATACCCGCGCATCTGGCGGCACCTTACCTTCTCTAATGATTCCTATTTTCATGCTCTTCTTGTTTTTTTTAGGTAATGTTCTAACACAGGGCTTTAGTTGCCTATAGGTAACTAATATTCAACATTCTTGCAAATTTTTAATGAAGTTGTTTAAAGATAGCTGGTAGAATTTTTTCAAAAAAAATAAACTTTCGGAAACTTTTATCTTGTCTAATTAGTTATACCTTTGTGCTGCTCCAAACGCAAGCTTTGGTGGCACTCTACTTACTAAGTAGGTGCAAAAAAGAAATTGTACAATAAAAAATGAGAGATTTTTTCTCAGATCGAGGCGGAAAACACAGTTTTAGCGGGCTAAAACGCGTATTTCCAACGATGAGCTGGGGAAAAAGAATCGTTTTTTAGTACGAGAGCTTTTTTAAGACTACTTCACATGGGGCTGACTGGAATTGACAGCATAGAATGTTCTGTAAGTAAGCATGTCGAGACAGGTGTGTTTATCTCGCAAATCATAATACATAACAACTTTGAAATGGCAATAACAACAGTTATGCTATGGCTGCCTAATTACAAATAATTAGACACCATTGTGGCTGGCGCTTGACACCTAATACACAGCGTCCCCCACATCATCAACTTTTAGGTTAGTTCGGCAAGCGTTTCTCCGTATTGTCTGGCGAATGAAGAAGAGGATAGAGCCGTTATGCGTGTGTCAGCAGACCTGTAACGCCTCGAATTCTGACTGCTAACTAAACATGTAGAAAGCTTATGGATGCTTTGACTGGACGAGAGTTCGAATCTCTCCAGCTCCACACCATGAATAAAACCAGCAATCTTGGATTGTTGGTTTTTTTTGGTTGCCCCTGCCCCTACAAGTCGATAACCATCTCCCAAATGGTTAAGGGCTTGGTTTGTTTTTTATTGGAATAAAACGGCTCTTGTATACAATATATGACTGTAATTTTGTTACCTTAAAATTGGTATTTTAGTAGCTGTGCTGCTGTTTTTTGTAGTTTAATGTTTGTTGTTATGTTTTATAGAAAAGCCCTTCGATTGATTAGAAAGAATAAAAGAACGAAGAATCCTGTTTTGGATTTGAGTAATTGTGGATTAAAAGAAATTCCTAAGGAGTTAGAGGAATTGGTACATTTAGAACAGCTTTACCTTGACCGTAACAACATTCAGAACATTCAACCCATCGAAAAACTCCATAAGCTCCAAGTACTTTACCTTAACAGTAACAACATTCAGAACATTCAACCTATCCAAAAACTCCATAACCTCCAAGTACTTTACCTTAGCCATAACAACATTCAGAACATTCAACCCATCGAAAATCTCCATAAGCTCCAACAGCTTTACCTTGGCGGTAACAACATTCAGAACATTCAACCCATCAAAAATCTACATAACCTTCAAGTACTTTACCTTAGCCATAACAACATTCAGAACATTCAACCCATCAAAAATCTACATAACCTCCAAAAACTTTACCTTGGCCATAACAACATTCAGAATATTCAAACCATCGAAAATCTACATAACCTCCAAGTACTTGACCTTCACAATAACAACATTCAGAACATTCAACCCATCGAAAATCTACATAAGCTCCAAGTACTTGACCTTAGCTATAGCAACATTCAGAACATTCAACCCATCAAAAATCTACATAACCTTCAAGAACTTTACCTTGCCTATAACAACATTCAGAACATTCAATCCATCGAAAATCTACATAAGCTTCAAAAACTTGGCCTTAGTCATAACAACATTCAGAACATTCAATCCATCAAAAATCTACATAACCTTCAAAAACTTGACCTTCGCAGCACTAAGATTACGAGCCTCCAACCTTTGCTCCCTCATATCAGACGGGGATTGCAGGTTCGTTTAAATACTTTTTTCCAAAAGGGAATAAATGTATTCAACACTCCCCTCCAATATCCCCCCATAGAAGTAGTAAAAGAAGGCAACCAAGCCATTCTCAATTACTTTGAGGAATTAGAAAACCAAGAAGAAAAACACATCTATGAGGCCAAGCTTCTACTAGTGGGCCAAGGAGGTGCAGGCAAAACCAGCTTGGCAGTCAAATTACAAGATGAAAATGCACCTCTACCACAAGAAGAAGACACCACTAAAGGTATTAAAATACACCAATTGCAGTTTTCTTGTCAGGAGGATAAGACGTTTACCTTGAATGTGTGGGATTTTGGAGGGCAGGAGATTTATCATGCGACCCACCAGTTTTTCTTGACCAAAAAATCCTTGTATATCCTCTTGGATGATACCCGTGTGGATGATAAAACCCTGAATGATGGGACGTTTAGATATTGGTTGGAGACGGTGGGTTTGTTTGGAGGGGGCAGTCCTTTGCTGATTGTGCAGAATGAGAAGGGGGATAGAAGCAAGGATATTGATTTTGGTGGAATGCAAGCGCAGTTTCCTTTTTTGAAGGAGAAATTTACAGCCAATTTGGCGACCAATCGGGGGTTGGAGGCCATTCATCAGGCCATTCAGTATTACAGCCAACAACTGCCCCATATTGGGGATGCGCTGCCCCAAAATTGGTCTACGATTCGGACAGAATTATTGGAATTGCAAGCTAACAAAGCACATATTACCCTACAGGAGTATTATGCTATTTGTGCCAAGCATGGTATGACTGATAAGAAGAGGGCATTGCATTTGAGTGAGTATTTGCACAATTTGGGCAATTTTTTGCATTTTCAGCACGATAAGATTCTCAAAAACCTTGTTATTCTACAAAATAAATGGGCAACGGATGCGGTCTACAAAGTATTGGATTATGAGCCTATCAAAACCCAACAAGGCTATTTTGAGGAAAAGGATTTGGCTGCTATTTGGTCGGAGGCTATTTATGAAGACCATGTACATGAGTTGTTGCAGTTGATGCTCAAATTTGAGTTGTGTTATGAATTGTCCCAACAAGGAAAATATTTGATTCCTCAATTATTGCCTGCCAGTCGTCCCAATGATTTTGATTGGGATAATACGGATAACTTGCAAGTACATTACGCATACAAATTTATGCCCAGAGGCTTGTTGAGTCGCCTCATTGTGCGGATGCACCACTATGTCAAGGACTTGCCCAAATGGAAAAATGGGGTGGTATTGACCAAAGATAAAACCCGTGCTTTTGTACAAGAAATTTATGGGAGTAGCCAACTCGAAGTGCGGGTACAAGGGGCAGAGCCACGAGATTTCATGGTTATTATTGCTGAATTTATCGAAACCTTGAGCAATGAGTTTGAGGGTATTGAGTACGATAAAAAGATTCCTTGTATTTGTTCAGAATGTTCAGCGACCACCAAGCCTCATTTTTATAAATTTAAAGATGTCAAAAAGGCATTGGCCAAGCGCAAGGATTTGCGTTGCCTAAACTCATTTGAGGATGTGAGTGCTAGAAAGCTGATTGATAATATTGGGGAAATAACGTCCTCGGCAATGTATGAGGAGAGTAATTATTTGGATAGGAATCCTGACAAAACAGCTATTGAGATTAATAATTATATCACTACGCCTCCTGCCCCAGCTCCTGAGCCGAGCCAAGCTATTGCCCAACCGTCTGAAGCGACTCCACAAGCTACTCCCAAAAAGTTTTATGAGCATTGGGTGTTCAAGGTGCTTGTAACAGGGGTGGCTGTGGGGATTTTTGCAGGCATTTGTGCTTGGTGGTTTGAGTGGAGCCTCTTCGGTTCTGCTTTTTTGATAGGCTTTGGCGCAACTGTTTTTGGCTTGTTCTTGAGGGGCAATCCCGAGCGGCGATTTTTCAAATGGGGGGTCTTTTGTCTTTGGGCAGCTGTGGGCATTATGGCCTTTCCTTTTGAGTTTGCCTCCAATACGAATCTGGTTACATCTTATGGTAGCGTTAAGTTGGTGTTCAATTGTTTATCGGAGTGGGATTGGTTGTTTGCAATTTTATTGGTGGGGATGGCCTCGTTGCTATTTTTTTGGGATTATCAGCGTGATAAGAGTTAGATATTTTTCAGCTCAACCCCCCTAAAACAGAAAGCGCACATCAATCATAAGACTGATGTGCGCTTCTTTTTTTTATGTTTTGTTTTTCTTTCTTTTTTATCTTTTGAATAAAAAAGAAAAAAAAAGAGGGCAGTGACCTACTCTCCCACCTAGTGGCAGTACCATCGGCGCTGAAGGACTTTACTTCTTTGTTCGGAATGGTTAAAGGTGTTTCCCCTTCGCTATTGCCGCCCTCTACTCTTTACTTAGTTTTATCTAAGCTTTGTTTCTTTTGTTGAACTTGCTTGTTAACATACTTTGGAGAATAAACTCCGCAAATAAATGCAGACTTACTTTTTTTATCTCATCTTTTTATAATCATTCCTCTTCTAAGGTTAATTATAAAATAGAAAGCTTTCGGGTCATTAGTATTGCTCGGCTCCCTAACACATCACTGTGCTTCCACCTGCAACCTATCTACGTCATCATCTTTAACGTCCCTTCATGGAATACTCATCTCGAAGGTGGCTTCGCGCTTAGATGCTTTCAGCGCTTATCCATGCCGAACATAGCTACTCTGCAATGCACACGGCTGTACAACAGATACACTAGAGGTTCGTTCAACTCGGTCCTCTCGTACTAGAGTCAATGCTTCTCAATATTCCTACGCCCACAACAGATAGAGACCGAACTGTCTTGCGACGTTCTGAACCCAGCTCGCGTGCCACTTTAATGGGCGAACAGCCCAACCCTTGGGACCTTCTTCAGCCCCAGGATGTGACGAGCCGACATCGAGGTGCCAAACCTCCCCGTCGATGTGAGCTCTTGGGGGAGATCAGCCTGTTATCCCCGGAGTACCTTTTATCCTTTGAGCGATGTCCCTTCCATTCAGAAACACCGGATCACTTAACCCTACTTTCGTACCTGTTCGACTTGTTTGTCTCGCAGTCAAGCTCCCTTGTACTTATACGCTCTTTGCACGATTACCAACCGTGCTGAGGGAACCTTTGGGAGCCTCCGTTACTTTTTAGGAGGCGACCACCCCAGTCAAACTACCCACCTAACAATGTCCCCACCAGGGTTAGTCTCTAAGCAATTGAAGGGTGGTATTTCAACAACGACTCCACCAGCACTAGCGTACCAGCTTCATAGTCTCCCACCTATCCTACACATCAACTACTCAAAGACAATGTTAAGCTATAGTAAAGGTTCACGGGGTCTTTTCGTCCCGTTGCGGGTAATCGGCATCTTCACCGATACTTCAATTTCACCGAGCTCATGGCTGAGACAGTGCCCAGATCGTTACACCATTCGTGCAGGTCGGAACTTACCCGACAAGGAATTTCGCTACCTTAGGACCGTTATAGTTACGGCCGCCGTTTACCGGGGCTTCAGTTAAGAGCTTCGCTTACGCTAACCCCCTTCCTTAACCTTCCGGCACCGGGCAGGTGTCAGACCCTATACTTTGCCTTTCAGCTTCGCAGAGTCCTGTGTTTTTGCTAAACAGTCGCCTGGGCCTCTTCACTGCGGCTGGGTTTTACCCCAGCGACGCTTCTCCCGAAGTTACGCGCCCATTTTGCCTAGTTCCTTAGCCATGATTCTCTCGTGCACCTTAGGATACTCTCCTCGACTACCTGTGTCGGTTTACGGTACGGGTTCCTATAACCTTTAGTTTAGCAGCTTTTCTTGGAAGTCTGACTAATGACATTATCTATCCGCTCTAATGAGTTTCTAGTACTTTCAGGTCTCCTGCGGTGTGCGTACTTCACTACACACCCTCCGTCAACCCTTCAACGAGCTATTCCATCAGCTCGCAGTCAACCGCCTTCTCCGTCCCTGCTTCACAGTTATAGCAAGTACTGGAATATTAACCAGTTTCCCATCGACTCCCCCCTGCGGGTTTGCCTTAGGCCCCGACTAACCCAACTCTGTCTTGCATAGAATTGGAATCCTTAGTCTTTCGGTGAACAGGACTTTCACCTGTTTTATCGTTACTCATGCCTACATTTTCTTTTCTAATCGCTCCATCTAGCCTCACAGCTAAACTTCTCCGCCATTACAATGCTCCCCTACCATCTTCCGATCCACAGCTTCGGTGATATACTTAATGCCCGCGTATTTTCCGCGCAGAGTCACTCGACTAGTGAGCTGTTACGCACTCTTTAAATGAATGGCTGCTTCCAAGCCAACATCCTAGCTGTCATAGCAACTCCACCTCGTTCATTCAACTTAGTATATACTTCGGGACCTTAGCTGGTGGTCTGGGTTGTTTCCCTCTTGGCATAGGACCTTAGCACCCTTTGCCTCACTGCTGGTTCTTTGTATAGGCATTCGGAGTTCGTCAGGGGTTGGTAGGATTTGACTCCCCCTAGCCCTATCGGTAGCTCTACCTCCTATACAAATTAACTCCAACGCTGCACCTAAATGCATTTCGGGGAGTACGAGCTATCTCCAGGTTTGATTGGCCTTTCACCCCTACCCACAAGTCATCCAAACACTTTTCAACGTATATTGGTGCGGTCCTCCATTGTGTGTTACCACAACTTCAACCTGCTCATGGGTAGATCACCTGGTTTCGCGTCTACCTCCACTAACTAGTTCGCCCTATTCAGACTCGGTTTCCCTCCGGCTTCGGTACTTTATACCTTAACCTTGCTAGTGAAGTGTAACTCGTAGGCTCATTATGCAAAAGGCACGCCGTCACTCTCGCTCCGACCGCTTGTAAGCGTATGGTTTCAGGTTCTTTTCACTCTGCTCCTTGCAGTTCTTTTCACCTTTCCCTCACGGTACTTGTGCGCTATCGGTCTCTCAGGAGTATTTAGCCTTACCAGATGGTACTGGCAAATTCACACAAAATTCCTCTGGTTTCGTGCTACTCAGGATCCTACCACTTCTAATTAGTTTCGAGTAAGGGGCTATCACCCGCTATGGCTTGACTTCCCAGTCAATTCCTCTTCCCAATTAAATAGCTTCTGTAGTCCTTCAACCCCATATCAATTGCTCAATATGGTTTGGGCTTTTCCGCGTTCGCTCGCCACTACTTACGGAATCATTTTCTTATTTTCTCCTCCTCCAGGTACTTAGATGTTTCAGTTCCCCAGGTTTTACCTCTTAACGAGTATCTAGCCTTCAGCTAGATGGGTTCCCCCATTCGGACATCTACGATTATTAACGGTTATTTGCACCTCATCGTAGCTTTTCGCAGCTTATCACGTCCTTCGTCTTCTCTGAGAGCCTAGGCATTCCCCATACGCTCTTATTCGCTTTCTTACATAATTAAGCTCTAATTATTGCACATTAATCTGCAATAACCAGTTTCCCACCTTGTTTATTTCTAAACAAAATAGTAAATCATAATCCACACGATATAGCAGATTATAATCCTTTTCTTATCTTTATCTATTTGCTTTTGTTTATTCTCCAGTATGTCAATTAACTTGTTCTTT